>CAYTJB010000001.1:0-12234 GCA_964437995.1 uncultured Bacteroides sp.
TTGCAGTTGGTATTGAAGATGTTGAAGACATTATTAATGATTTAAAACATGGTTTAGATAAAGTATAATAAAATGCCACATCTCGATAAAATAGGACCTGAAAATAAAGGTTTTAAAACAGGAAGAAAATTAGGTATTTGCCAGAAAAGTGAATCTGATATGAATGAAACAGGAGAAATTGGCAAAGGACAAGGAAAACGCAGACATTCAGGAAGTGGCGAAGGACAAGGAAAACGTTTGAAATACAATAACAAATAAATTTATAAAAATGAAAATAGCAGTTCCAACAAGAGGAAACGTAGTAGATGATCATTTCGGACATTGCGAGATGTATTCAGTTTTTACCATTAATGATGGCAAAATTACAAACACAGAAATATTACCATCGCCACAAGGTTGTGGTTGCAAATCGAATATTGCATCTGTTTTGAGAGAAAAAGGCGTAAATATTATGTTAGCTGGCAATATGGGCGAAGGTGCCATGAATGTACTAAACATGCAGGGCATTGAGGTTGTTAGAGGTTGCTCAGGCGATGCAAAAGCTGTTGCCGAAGCATTTATCAATGGTAATATTGCTGATTCAGGTATCGGTTGCAGTCACCATGAAAATGATGGCGAACATCAATGCAATCACTAAACAGTGTAAATTTTATAAAAAATCCCGTTTTGCATTATATCGAAACGGGATTTTTTGTTTTTCTAAAAACACATTCAACAATAATAGCTACCTTTGCTAATTATACGCTATAAAAAATGAGAATAAAAATCACTTTTTTTCTACTTTTTATTATTCAAAACATAATTTTTGCACAAGATGTTGTGCAGCATAAGGCTTTTATGTTTTTTCCAGGTGCTTATAAAAAATGGGAATACAAAATAAGTGCAGGCGTTAGTCTTACAAGATTACCTAATGAAATAATAGAAGAAGAAATCAACACATTGCCAATGCTTAATGCCGATTTTAAAATTGGTCTTCCTTTAAAATTTATGCTTCATTCCAAAATTAATGCAAATTATATTTCAAATATGTTTTCATTAGCATTTCAAAAAAATATTATAGATAGAAAAATTGCCTTGTCTGTTGGTGCCAATACTTCCTATTGGTTTGGGCAATTGTATCAAGATGTTATACAATTAAGTGCATCAGGCTTTGTTTTAAATCCATATATTGTTGGAGGTGTGTATATTAAAGATGTTTATTTGTCATTAAAATTAGAAAATCAATTTAGTACAATGAAAACTTATTCGGAAGATGTGTTGCTTAGCAGAAGTTTTCAGCCTAATTCTGCATATTCTTTTCAGTTTTCAATTGAACAGCCATTGTGGAATAATAATTGGGTGGCTTTAGGTGTAAAATTTAATTATGCAAAATTTTATTATCAGGCTTGGCTTACTTATACTGCTATAGATGAGTATCTTCTGTATCCTGAATATTCTTTTACATTTATTTTTTAACAATTCAACAGATGAAGAAGTTTAAGCTTTTTATAATTCTAATCCCATCATTATTGTTGATAACATCTTGTTATAAAGATTATTCTGAACTCGAAATTCCCTTAAACGGAACCTTAGGTTTATTACAAGGAACAATACCTCTAACTGATTCAATGATGATAAAAATACAAGGAATTTACACAATGAATTCGTCTTATTTGTTTGGCAACAAAGCTGTTTTTAAAGCAAGCGGACAATATTTATCAGTTTTTGCAATGAAAAACGAATCTTATATTGTACTTCAGGCTGGCTACAAAGATTCTACAATTTTTATGGAAGGATATTGGCGATTTGCTTCAAATACAGAAACAGGGCTTATTGCAATGAATATTAATTCCGAAAATGGTGCAAAAGAAATTATTAGAGGTGTTCAGCCTGCAAAAATTGTTATAAATGCTTCTTATGGCAGTGGAAGTGAATATCCTAAAAATAAGTTTGATATAAACTATTTACAACCCATCACAAAACTGGCTGATAATTTTTGGATTATTGCCCACAGAGGCGGCGGACGGAATGTAGATATGCTTCCTGCTTCGGAAAATTCATTGGGCATCATTCAATATGCCGAAAGATTGGGTGCCAATGCCATTGAAATTGATGTAAGACTTACCAAAGATGGTATTCCTGTTCTTTTTCACGATGACATAATGAGTAAGCGATTAATAAATGAAGATTATTTTATTGGTGGAATATCTGATTATAGTTTTGCTCAGTTGCGTTCATTTTGCACTTTAAAGGATGGCGAAAGAATACCTACATTGGAAGAAGCCTTGCAAACTGTTGTAGAAAAAACAAATTTAAAATTAGTTTGGTTAGATACCAAAGCCTCAGGCATGACAGAAAAACTTGTTACTTTGCAACAAAAATACATTACTTTGGCTGCTCAAAAAGGAAAAAAACTCGAAATATTAATTGGAATTCCGAGTGTTGAAGTTTTTACTGAATTTACTAATTATCCTTATTATCAAAATTATCCTGCAATTTGTGAACTCGACGAAAATTACGTTACCCAATCAAAAGCTTTGGTTTGGGCACCTCGATGGTCGTTAGGCTTGCTTGATAATAGAGTAAATGCTATGCAAAACAGTGGTTATAGATGTTTTGTTTGGACACTTGATGCTACTGAATTAGTTAAAACATTTATCAAAAAAGGAAATTTTGATGGTATTGTTACCAATTATCCAAGTATTGTTGCTTATGAATATTACACATCTGAATAAAGGAATTTTACTTTTGTTTTTTTTATATGTATTTACTCAAAAAGTTAATGCGCAGGAGAAATCAAGTTCTGATAATAAAAATTTTGCATTATCAGCAACTATTGGAAACGGATTAACTGCTATTATTGCCTATAATAATAGCTTTGCTGATAATATATTCTATTCTCCTTCAGTAAGATTATTATGGAAACCCAATCATTTATTAAATATCGGTGTTGAAAGTGCTTATTTAACTGTATCAAAACAAGATTCAACATTGGCTTCAACAGCTTTTGGAGAAACAGCACTGAGAGCCAGACTAAATGCAATTCCATTGTTAGTAGTATTTAATATGAAGATTTCAAAAATTGATTTGTATTATGGAATTGGTATTAGCTCTGTTACTTCTCGCCTCGAGGCTTTTGGAGACAGAGTAGTTGTTACTAATTGGTATTATTGTTACAACCTTGCAATTGCATATTCTTATCCCATTGCAAGAAACATTGAAATTGGGATTGAAGCCAAATCTTATTTCTTCCCGAAACTACAAAAAATATCAGGGGGATTGCATGTTAATTTGTCATATTATTTTTTGAGATGGTAGGGTTTAAAATAATATCTGTTAATTATTTTCACTTTTTTGATGCAATTATAAAACCTTTTTAGCTACAATCAAAAATAATGGATATTTTTTCATTTGATTTTCATATTCTTTTTCTATTTCATAAAAGATCTGATATTGTTCAGTTTTAAAGCCATGATTGGTAAGTAAAGCAGTTAATTCATCTTTGTTGAAACCTCTGTGTCCATCAAAACTTTGGTCGTGCGAATGAAAAGAACCATCTTCTGTTACAAGGTCGCCAATACACAAATACCCACCTGTTTTTAGAATAAAATTAAAGTTTTTGAACAACTTTTCAATTTCTAAAACATGATGTAATGCCATAAATGTGAAAATAAAATCTGCTTTTCCGACAGACAAATCATTACATGGCATTTCAATCAGCAATGGATGCAGATTTACAATATTTTCATTGGCAATTTTTGCTTTCAACACATTAATCATCCCTTCGGAACTATCTGCCAATGTAATGGATTTAAAGCTATCTTTTAAATGATAACTTAACAAGCCTGTACCACTTCCAAATTCAAAAGCAGTCATTAAATGATTATCAAACTTAAAATATTTTTTCAATTCATTAGCTAAAATATTTGCTCTTTCAATCATTTTAGGGTTAACATCCCAATCTTTGGCTACATCGTCGAAATTCATTTTTCCCTTTCCTTTATTTTTTACAGATTTAAGCGTTCTTTAAGAAGTAATAATATAAAGCCAATGGTTGATAAATGGCATGGGCAAATTTAGAGAACGCAAAAAGTATTACCAATTTTATTAAAATTCAAAACTATTTCTTCTTTGAAGATAGACTTGCTGCATTAACAACATTAGAGAAATAAATTGCAAAAGGTCTATAAGCCAAATGCGACCATTTAGAAAATGGCACTTCTATTAAAAGCATTGGAAACAATACCATTAAATGAATTACATAAGAAACATAAGTTGCCATTGGCATTCCATTTACCCTAAAAATATGAACCAATATACCTGTTATTGCAGTAAAAAATAAAAGGAAAAGAAATGTCCAATCGGTAAAATGAGATTTTTTACTTTTTTCATTCTCTTTTTTGAACCTTAATATTGCAAAATAAATAATCCCTATTAATAGCCCTATTGTTGAATAATATCCTAAAATTCGTTGAGGGTTATACCATGGATGTATGGAATCTGTTTGAAACCATCCTAAAAATCCAACAATCATAATAAAAAGGAGAACATAACTTGACATCAATAAAAAATGTATTAGCCAATAAGTATAGGTTCCATTTTTAACTTTATTCATAAAAGATATACTTTCAGTGTCACATTTTGAAAAATTTCTTTGAGTAACAAAATGAACAATAAGTGAATAAAATTCAACAAAATATAGCTTAAATGGTATTTTAACATCCTTTCTGTTTCCTATTATTTTAAAATACATATTTACTATATTTGAAAGAAGAAAAATTGATAAAAACGCAGCAACCGTCCAATCAACCATTTCTATAACTTGCCAAGGAGCAAATGTATTAAGCTGAACGCCACCTTCCTTAGTAAGGACGGTCGTCATTTCTCCATGAAATAAAATAAAAAGAATGAGTACAATCATGGAAATTAATCCAATAGAAAAAAATTCCCAAGTTTTAGAAGTATATAATTTCTTTGCAAGTCCTGTCCAGTCGTAACTTGCAGTTAAATATCGTCTCACAGACATCATTAAATTTCCTGGGTCAGCTCCACGAGGACATGAAGTTGAGCAATCTCCACAATAGTAGCACAACCATGGATCAACTGAAGCTTGTAGCTCATTTTCCAAACCAAGAACCGTATATCTGATTAGTTTTCTGGGAAATGAATTATTTTTATCAACAAGCGAACACGTTGCAGTGCAATTACCGCAATTAAAACATGCTTCAAAATTGTCAGCACCATATTTCTTTAATTCTGAAGCAAAATTTGGGTTTATCTTAGCCATATAATTTATTTCTTCATTTTATAATAAAAATAAGCATCATCATCGTCTATTCCAGTTGCTTCCACAATACTGTATTTATTCATGGTCATTAAATGATATGTAAGCAGTTCACTGTCAACAACCAATTCTTTAGCCAGTTCAGGAATAGTTTTTGGTTTTTCAGCTATTAAAGCAGAAATATCTTTCCACAACTGAGGAAACTCTTTCATAGCAGTTACTTCTTGTTTTTCTTCTTCCTCTTTAACTTCAGCAGCAACCAATTCAGCTTTCTGCATAAAACCGTCTATCATGGCTTCAATTTCATTATTAGTATATTGTGCAATTTCAATAGCATCATTCGGACAAACCGGAGCACACATTCCGCAACCGGTACAGCTGGCTTTGTTTACTTCGGCTATTTCTTTACCATTGGCAGTTATTATTTTAATGGCATCATAATCACAAACAGCAGTACATTTATCGCACCAAATGCAAGTTTCAGCATTTACACGAGCTACAATAGGTTCCAATGCAATATTTCCGCTTTTTATCAAAGCATTAATCTTAGCTGCTCCCGACATAGATGATTGAACTGATTCAGTAATATTCTTAGGTCCCTGGCAGCTTCCACCAATAAAAACCCCTTTAATTACAGTTTCTACCGGTTTCAGTTTAGGATGGATTTCATTAAAAAACTTATCGTTGCCAATCGGTATTTTCAATTTTGAAGAAACTGTTTTGCTATCTTCTCTACATACCATACCTGTTACCAAAACTACCAAATCAACATCCATTTCTATTTCACGTTTGGCAGTAAGTAAATCTTTT
Organism: uncultured Bacteroides sp.; assembly: GCA_964437995.1. GTDB lineage: Bacteria > Bacteroidota > Bacteroidia > Bacteroidales > JACABE01 > JACABE01. The sequence goes on from CAYTJB010000001.1 coordinate 6,074, forward strand.
ACTTTTACTGATAATTGATTTGCTTGTTTGCTAATTACAGGTGGTTCTTTTTCGTCGAAACGAATATAAATATCTCCTTGTTTGGATGATTTTTCATACAAAACCTCTTGTTTGCCATAAGTTCTGATATCGCGGTACAAATGATACGATTTGACACCTTTGTATTTCTCATTAATTTCCAATGAAGTATGAATAGCAGAAGTACAACAAAAACGTGAACAATACTTGTTTTCGCCTTTTAGTTGACGATTACCGACACAATATACAAAAGCAATTCGATTTATCTTTTTATTATTATATACCAATTCATTACCCTTATATATTTCCATCCAGCTTTTGAATTGAGGCAGTGTAATTACTTCTTCGTATTTACCAAAGGCAAACTCTTCATCTTTAGGTTGATATGAATCAAAACCGGTTGTAACCAAAACAGAACCTACTTTTAGGTTCAATATTTCAGCTTGTTGATTCAAATCAATCACATCTGTAAATTCATTTAAGACTTCTACTTCATCTTTTATTGTTTCTGTATCAACAACATAATTATCCGGCAATGCTTCTGCATAGTTTTTATATATGGCTTTTCTTTTTATCAAACCATAGTTAAAACTATCCTCAACTTCATTACTGCATGCATTTATTGCTTTTTCAATTCTCGACTTATCCGCATTTTTGCTGATGTATTTCGGATTGATTTTTACATCTACATTAAAATTACCTAGACTACCACTTACTTTTTCAAGTTCTGTTGCTGTAAATAAAGTAATGTTGGTTCTGCTTTTAATATCATCATATAAGCGTTTTATAATTTGTTTTCCTCTTTCGTTCGACATAAAAACTTTCCCCAATTGAGCGACTCTACCACCTACAAAGTGTTCTTTTTCTATCAGATATACCTGATTTCCCATACGAGCCATATCAATGGCTGCACGCATTCCGGCAACACCGGATCCAATTACAGCAACCGCTTTATGAGATTTTATTTCTATATTTTCTAATGCTTCTGAATAAGAAACTCTGCCAATACCCGCACGTATCAAACCAATAGCTTTATGTGTGGCATCCAAAGGCTTATCGGAATGTGGCCAGGAACATTGTTCGCGAATATTTACCTGTACATAATTATAAGAATTAATTCCCGCACGTTCGGCAACATTACGGAATGTGTGCAAGTGCAATTTAGGAGAGCAGGAAGCAACTACAATTCCATCCAACTTTAACTCCTCAATATCCTTAATCATCTCTTTTTGATTGGAATCAGCACAGGCAAACATTACATCTTTTGCAATTACAACATTATCTTCCTGCTGAACCAATTTACTGATTTGTTCTACATCCACGTAGTCGGAAATATTTCCGCCACAATGACATATATAAACACCTATTCTTTCTTTCATAACTTGATTATTATGATATTATTATTGTTTTGAACTTAAAAATGCCGCTACTTCTGAAGCCGCACAACCTGCTGATAAGATGGAATCGGGAATGTCCTTGGGACCTGCTGCGGTACCTGCTACAAATACGCCTTCTATGGAAGTGATTGACGGGCTCAGCATTTCATCAATTTGTTTGACATAATTGAATTCATCTAATTCTAGCTTATCATATGGAAACATGGCAGGAATATTTTTATTAGGTAAAACGCCTACTGAAAGAACCACTAAATCGTGTTTTACTTCTTTCACTATTCCGGTTGTAACATCTTCAAAACGAACAATTACATCGCCATTTTTACCATCTTTTGCTTTGATTTTAGCAACTTTCCCTTTTACAAAGTTTACACCCATAGATTTAGATTGCTGGAAAAATTCTTCATAACCTTTACCAAAAGCTCTGATATCCATGTAATAAATAGTAATATCAGCCAAAGGTAAGGCGCCCATTAGTAATTGAGCCTGTTTGATAGAATACATGCAACAAATCTGCGAACAAATTGGATTATTAGCACAATCGGCACTACAAACTCTGGAATTTTCAAGACTGGAATCGCGAGAACCAGTACAAAGCACATAAGCAATATTATCAGGTGTTTTTCCATCGCCCGGACGCAATACATTGTTATATGGACGAGTTGGAGCAATTAGCCTATCCATTTGCATGGAATCTATCACATTAGCTAATTCAGTATAGCCATATTCAGGTTTCCCTTCAGGTTTAAACAAATTATAGCCAGTAGAAACAATTACCGATTTGGCTGTAATATCTGATACTTTTTCTTTTTGCGAAAAATCAATAGCATAAGCAGGGCAAGCAGTGATACATTGATGGCATTCGCGACAATTGCTGCAATCTAAACATCTTTCGGAGCTAAATTTTACTTCTTCTTCGGTATAAGTAAGTTCAACATCATTAAAGTCTTTTACACGTTCAGCTATTGGTCTGAATTTATCAGTTATTGGAAGTTTTTTAACGTTTTCACGAGCTAAAATAGGTTTTTTATTAACTGATGGAAGTTTATCTCCAAATTCATAGTTTTCAAGATTTTCTCCCATCAGGAATTTATCAATATAAAAAGCAGCTTGTTTGCCTTGTCCGGCAGCTTCTATAATGGTAGAAGCACCGGTAACACTATCTCCACCAGCAAATATATTTACAACAGAAGTTTGTAACGTTTTTTCATTTACAATGATGGTACCGTCTTTTTTAAGATTCAATTCGTTTGAAAAAACTGTAGCAGAAGACTGTAAACCAATAGCTTCAACCACAAAATCTACGTCTTGTAAATATTCTGAACCTTCAATAGGAATTGGTTTCTTACGTCCACTGGCATCGGCTGCTTCCAATTGCATTTTCACCAATTTCACTTGCTTAACCCTGCCATTTTCTCCAATAAATGCAACAGGATTTCTTAATAAAAGCAGTTTTACACCTTCTTCTTCGGCTTCTTCAATTTCTGGAGTAAAACAAGGCATTTCGCTACGGCTGCGGCGATAAACTACTGTTACTTCTTTAGCTCCCAATCTTAATGCAGTTCTGGAAGCATCCATGGCAGTATTTCCACCGCCAATTATCATTACTTTTTTACCATTAAGGGTTTCCTTTTTGCCGATATTAGCTTCTCTCAAAAAATCCAAACAAGAAACAATATTTTTTAAACCTGAACCTTCTACACCCAAATTTGAAGTATTGTGCGTTCCAACTGAAACAAAAATACTATCGAAACCAGCTTCGGTTAATTCTTTAAGGTTCTCAATTCTTTTGTTGATTTCAGTTTCAACACCTAATGAAGTGATATTCTGAATATCGCGTTCTACAACCTTTTTTGGCAAACGATATTCGGGCAGAGTCATCATAAGCATACCACCTAAAACCGGAGCTGCTTCAAATATTTTTACATCATGACCTTTCAAAGCCAAATGATAAGCAGCCGTAAGTCCGGCAGGTCCCGAACCAATAATTGCTACTTTTTTACCCGTTTTATTTTCAATCTCTTTTATAGGTGCATTGGGATATTTGTTATAAAAATCTTCAGCAAAAAATCTTTTAATACGGCGAATATCAACCGGAGCTTCCATACTTGCACGGGTGCATTCATTTTGGCAAGGTGCATAACATGCTCTACCCAAACTACCGGGTATTGGGATATCTTCTAAATGCAGTTTCATTGCATCTTCGTATTGTCCATTACGAACCAACGAAATATAACCATAAGGCTTCACACCTCCGGGACATTCATTGATACATGGAGCTGATATATCCTGACGTTCGATACAGGCAATTCTTGGATTTGCCAAATTAAAAGGGATGTAAGCAACTTTTCTGCCTGCAAGATTGGCATTGTATTCATCGGGACGAATTTCGGGACAAGCCATTTCGCATTGCTGGCAACCAGTACAGTTTTCGGCAATTACATAACGTGGTTTGTTGATTACCTTAACATCAAACGATTTATCATCTTTTTTAATAGATTCTATTTGGCTGTTGAGCATCAATGTAATATTTGGATGTCTGGCTGTTTCCGACATTTTAGGCGTGGTAATACAAGCTGCACAGTCTAAAGTTGGAAAAACTTTACTTAATTGTATCATTTTACCGCCAATTGACATCTCTTTTTCTACCAACAGAACTTCGTAATCCATATCAGCAAGGCTAAGAGCGGCTTCTTGTCCGGCAATTCCACCTCCCAGCACCACTACATCGTAATTTTTTTGATTTGTTGTCATTGTTGTTGGTTTTAAGTCTGAAATTATTGGTTAACAGGTTATTGAGTTAAAGGAAACTCACTTTCAATACTTCCCAATTCTGATAAAATTTTTCCGAAATTATCCATGTGGTTTGAAAATGGCTCGGCACATACCGAGCAAACAGCAGCCATACGAATACGTTTGGGACTGATATTTTTTGCTTTCATCATTTCCTGAGTATCAGTGATTATTTTATTGGTTAAATCAGGACACTTAGGACTATATGAACATTCGTGTCCATCAGCAGCAATAAAAACACCATCAAAGCCTTTTTCATAAGCTCGCATAATCCAACGGGGCTTTATTCCTGAAGAACAAGGTAAACTAATTACATATACCGATGATGAATAATGGATTTTTCTTAATCCTGCCTGATCAATACCAGGATCAGATATTTTATCGGTTGAAAAAACCAAAATCTTTGGTAAAAATTGATTATTGTCCATATTATTAAATTTTAGGCAAATACATCCTATTTAAAGCACCTTATTGCACTTTATTCGTTGATTTTCAGAATAAAAAATATTTTAAATTTAGGCTTTCCTTAAAAATAATCTTGAATAGCTATCTTCTTCAACAATTCCTAAGAAATCATGTTCCATTTTATTACACCATTTTGGAATGTCTTGCTTGGTACCTTCGTCTGATGAAAGTATTTCCATAATTTCGCCCGACTCAATATCACCAATGCCTTTTTTTGCAGCCAATAATGGACCTGGACAGGCGGTTCCTCTTGCATCAACAATTGTGTTTGAGGTTAGGTTTTTTAATTCTTCTTGTGTCATTTTATTATGTTTTTATATAAATAATTGAATTTTACTTTCCGATGCATCAGCAAGATAAGTCCCAACTCCAACATATTTTAATGTTGGATAATCTATCATTTCTTCTTTGGTAAATCCCATCAAATCCATCGACATTTGACAAATATTAATTTCAACACCCAATTCTCCGGCTGTTTTAAATAAATCTTCCAATGAAGTTACGTTTTTCTTTTTCATAAGACCTTTTAGCATAGCTGTTCCCATACCACCCATATTCATTTTGGAAAGTTTTAATTTCGAACTTCCTTTAGGTAACATAAAACCGAACATTTTCGACATAAAATCTTTGCCTTTGGGCGTTTTTTTAGGATCTCGCAAAGCGGCTGTTGCCCAAAATGTAAAAAACATTTTTACTTCGGTATCCATTGCCGTAGCACCTGTGGCTATTATCATTGCTGCTAAAAGTTTATCCAAATCGCCAGAAAAAACTACCATTGATAATTGGTCTTTGGTGCCTTTTTCTATTTTGCTAACTTTTTTTTGTAAGTCTGCCAATTGTTTTTCAAAATCAATATCCATGATATTTTTTGTTTAAATTATTTAAGCAAAGATAATTTATTTCCAAATATCTTCATATAATTATGCGTGAGATTGGTTAAATAACTTTGTGATATGTATCACATTTTACATATCTTTGTATTCTAATTTTTTATACAAATGGAAGCTATTACTTGTAAAAACTGTTCGGTAAAATCAAAGGCTGAAGAAATCTTAAGCACGGATGAATTAGAAGAACTTGAGAGAAGTTGTAGTGAAGTTTTTTTTAAAAAAGGCGAAAATATAATTAAAGAAGGTACGCTATCGTCTCATATCATCTATATCAAAAGTGGATTGGTAAAAATTCACAAAAAAGGTCCACGAAAAGAAATGATATTAAGATTGGTTAAAGCTCCATCATATTTAGGACTGCCTTCAATTTTTGCCGATAAAATCAACCAATACTCGGCTACAGCTATAGAAAATACTTCGGCTTGTTTCATTTCATTTAATGCTTTTCAAAAATTTATATTTACCAATGGGAACTTTGCGCTGGAAATAATTTCAGATTTATGCCAAAACGAAATAAATGATTATCAACGCTGGGTTAATCAATCGCAAAAAAATACAAATGGCAGATTGGCTGATACGTTATTATGTATGTCGAAATTTC
>CAYTJB010000001.1:12244-14947 GCA_964437995.1 uncultured Bacteroides sp.
CTTGCACAAAGTGATTTAGGCGATTTAACAGGCATTTCACGCGAGAGTGTTTGTCGCATACTTAATGATTTTACCCAAAATGGAATTATAAGCCAAAAAGGCAAAGAAATCAAGATTTTAAATGCCGAAATATTAGCAAAAATAAGCAAAAACGGATAAAATCTTATTTCTGTTTTTAGGCTTGCTAAATATTAATATTTTGGCTGATAGAAATTATGAATTATACAAATTATTCCTTTGAGCTTTTAGCCTCTCGTCAGAAATATAATCATCATATTCCATTTGTTTATCAATCATACCATTGGGACCCATTTCTATTACTCTGTTGCAAACGGTTTGAATAAACTCATGGTCGTGTGATGACATCAGTATATTTCCTTTAAATTTAATTAAAGTGTTGTTAAATGCTTGAATAGACTCTAAGTCCAAATGGTTGGTAGGTGAATCCAATAGCATTATATTGGCATTTCGCAACATCATACGGGCAATCATACAACGTACTTTTTCGCCACCCGAAAGTATGTTGGCTTTTTTGTAAACTTCTTCTCCCGAAAAAAGCATTTTGCCTAAAAATCCTCTCAAATACATTTCTGAAGTATCCTCAGAAAATTGAGCCAACCAATCAATTAACGTAATAGGTTTTTTAAAAAGATGTTCGTTTTCTAACGGAAGATAAGCCTTCGTAATGGTTTGCCCCCATTCAAAAGTGCCACTATCAGCAGGTATATGACCTTTTATAATTTCAAACAAATTCGTCATTGCTCGCGAATCTCGGGAAAGAAAAATTATTTTATCATCTTTTTGAATGGTAAAAGACAAATTCTTAAAAAGTACAGTTTCATCAACACTTTTCGTAAGGTTGGTAAGTTCTAAGATGCTGTTGCCACATTCGCGTGCAGGTGTAAAAATAATACCTGGATATTTCCGGGTTGAAGGTTTTATTTCTTCAATATTCAACTTTTCAATCATCTTCTTGCGACTGGTGGTTTGCTTAGATTTTGAAGCATTGGCACTAAAACGTGCAATAAATTCCTGCAATTCTTTTTTCCTATCTTCAGCTTTTTTATTTTGTGTAAGTTGTTGTCTTAATGCCAACTGACTTGATTCGTACCAAAAAGTGTAATTGCCCGAAAATTGTTGAATTTTATTAAAATCAATATCAATAATATGCGTACAAATAGAATCTAAGAAATGTCGGTCGTGAGAGACTACTAAAACTGTATTTTCAAAATTAGCCAAATAATTTTCTAACCATTGTACGGTATCTAAATCCAAATCGTTGGTAGGTTCATCTAATAATAAGTTATCTGGCTTACCAAATAAGGCTTGTGCTAACAGCACTTTTACTTTTTCTTTTCCACTCAGCTCTTTCATCAGCTTATTATGAACTTCTTCTTTAATACCCAAGCCACTTAACAAACTGGCTGCATTACTTTCGGCATTCCATCCATCCATTTCTGCAAATTTCTCTTCTAATTCAGAAGCTCTGTGTCCATCTGCTTCAGAGAAATCGAGTTTGGCATAAATTTCATCTTTTTCTTTCATAATGGCACAAAGTTGAGCATGTCCCATCATTACGGTATTAATTACAGTATATTCATCAAATTCAAAGTGGTCTTGCTTCAGCACCGAAAGTCTTTCGGAAACGCCAAAACTTACATTCCCTTTGGTACTTTCTTGTTCGCCATACAATACTTTTAAAAAAGTTGATTTTCCTGCTCCATTAGCGCCAATGATACCGTAACAATTGCCAGGCATAAATTTTAAATTAACATCCTGAAACAATATTCGTTTCCCAAATTGTACACTTACATCTGATACTGTAATCATTTAAAATAGTATTATTTATGTGTTTTTATGTTGCTGAATTTTAAATTTGCAAAGGTAAGAAAAGCAATTAAAATATAAGGGTATATTGAAATTTAAAATAAAAAAGGGCATTGTATGCAACGCCCTTTTTTATAAACAATATTAACTCAACAACCTATTTTGCTTTATCTTGAGCAGCTTTTATCAATTGGTCGCCTTGTGCTTTGGCTTTTGCTACCAAATCGTTTGCTTTTTTATCAGCTTCGGTATTTAGATTGTTAGCTTTACTTACTGCTTCGTTGTGCAATTTTTCGGCAGCTTTTTTATTTACTTTATTAGTCAAACCTTCTATTACACTATTGGCAGCACCACACATTTCTTTGCGTGGAATTTCCATTTTTAGCAGGTAATCAATGGTTTCGTCGAATCCGGTTGAGCCCGAAACTTTTGCTTTGGCATTGTCAATCTTAATATCAAACGGACTGGTAATAACCCTGCCATCAGCTATTCCTTCACAAATTTACTTATCATGCTCTGTTTATCATTATTTACTTTTACCACATATACGCCTTTGGCAAACTTACTAATGTTAAGTTCTGTTTGTAGTTGCTTTATTGTTTGTTGCAGGAGTAATTGCCCTTGTACATCATAAATAGAAACTGTGGTGCTTTGTAGGTTGGTGAGTTGTTGTAGGTTTATGGTAAGTTTGTTGGTGGCTGGGTTGGGGTAAATACTTAATTTATCTGATATAATATTTGTCTTACAATTACAGATTCCGTTGGATGTACAAATACCTATTGCGATTCTTCTTATTTACAGAAATCACCCAACGCAATCGTTACAATAAATGTAATTCCCCAAGGCTCTTTGGAAATAAAAACAAATATTATATCA
>CAYTJB010000001.1:14957-15774 GCA_964437995.1 uncultured Bacteroides sp.
TTTATTGATAAAGTTGTAGTATCAGGAAACCCACAGGATATGGTATCTTTTTTATAGTATTTTAGATAATATTCATCATCAATTTGCGGATATCCTGCATATTGATGAATTGATTCAACCAGTCCCAAACCTTGACCGTATTGATAGCTATAATAATTACCTTCAAAAATGCAATGTATGCAAGCAGTGTATTTATAAATTAATTTCCCGCACCATTGGCTTGGATATGAAGCTGAATAACTAAACGAATTGCCTATTGTATCATAAACAGGCCAATTTATATATGCTGAATCAAAAGGTGTATTGAGACCCGTATAGTAAACGGTATCATTGTATATATTGAAGAAATAATCAAGATGATTAACTGGAATATTGTTAAATTGAGTATAATAATTATTAAAATGTCTTATATAAAAGACCGTATCGCTTAAAGCAGAGAAATGTTTTCCAACAATTGAAAACCTTGTAGCATTGGGTGGATTGTTAGGATTTTTATAATGAAATTCATCATTAATAGTAAAATCATAAATCTGCCCTTTTGTTAATATGGTTTGACTCTTTAATATGGGAGTTATGACAATTAATAGCATTAAAATGTAAAGTTTTTTCATAATCATTTGTTTTAAGTCGATGCCATTTGTGTGTTTTGTTGCAAAATCTGGCAGATTTTAAAAATCTGCCAGATTTGATAACCCAATCTTATTCCTTCACAAATTTACTTATCATGCTCTGTTTATCATTATTTATCTTTACCACATATACACCTTTGGCAAACTGTGAAATATTAAGTTCTGTTTGTGCATGCTCTATGGTTTGT
>CAYTJB010000001.1:15784-20535 GCA_964437995.1 uncultured Bacteroides sp.
TATTATAATATCCTGCTGTATTGTACGTATGAGACGGATAAGCGATTGTATCATGCGTTCCATCGCCCCAGCTCCAGTTATAATGCAAAGGCGGAACACCGGATGCATAGTTTACAATATAGTAATGATGTAGTGTAGTTGTATCGGCTACTAAATTAAACTGAGCAGAACAATTTGGTAAAAAAGGATTAACCGTAATATATAAAGAAGATGCTGTACCATTGCCACATGAATTATTTCCTTTTACGGTAATATTGCCTGAAATAGCATTTGCTCCATAATTAACAATTATGGTATCAAGAGTACTTGTTCTTGTTGCTCCATTTGGCAATGTCCAAATATACGAAGTTGCATTTGCAATTGTAGGTAATGAATATGTTACTGAAGTTTGATTTGGAAAAACAGATGTGAATCCTGTAATTAAACCTGCATTTAAAGGAATTGTATTTACATGTAAAATAACTGTATCAGAAATTAAATTACTGGGAAAAGTTAATAAACAGCGATAAAAATATCCATTCATTGATGCGATGACTCCTGTTATATTAAGTGTTGCAGTTGTACTTCCTGAATATAAACCTATATTCGAAACATTATTAAACCCAAAACCCGTATTTACCTGCCATTGATATGAACTAGCTCCATTAGCTGATAAACTGAACGAAGTATTACCTGAAGCACAAATATTAACAGAAACAGGTTGGGTAATAATTCCAGTTGTAAATGAAACAAAGTGGGCTTCATAGCGAATAGCCATTAGTCCAAAAATCTCTTTTTTAGAAGAATAAACATATATATATTCAGGTGAAGACATCTCCCAATTATTATTTACCCATATTTGATACTTTCCTGTTATTGAGTTCCCATTGGCATCGTAGCTAAAAGTACTTTTAGAATTATTTATCCAAGCATTGTTTTGCCAGCTTTCATCTGAATCTGTAAGTAGATTATTATTGACATCATAAGTGGAAGTATATTTAGAATAATTTACCCAAGCGTTGTTTGTCCATGATTCAATTAAAAAAGTAAGCCAGTTTCCATTGGTATCATAAGTAGAAGTATATTTAGAATAATTTACCCAAGCATTGTTTTGCCAGCTTTCAACTAATTCACTTAGTCTGTTTCCATTGGTATCGTATGTAAAAGTATTTTTGAAACTATTTATCCAAGCATTGTTTTGCCAAGATTCAAATAAATTAGTAAGCCAGTTTCCATTAGTATCATAAGAAGAAGTATATTTGGAATTATTTACCCAAGCATTGTTTTCCCAGCTTTCATATAATTGAGTAAGTTTATTTCCATTGGTATTGTATGTATAAGTATGTTTAGAAGTATTTATCAAAGCATTATTTTGCCAATGTTCATTTGATTGAGTGAGCATATTTCCATTGGCATCGTATGTAAAAGTGGTTTTAGAACTATTTCCCCAACTATTGTTTTGCCATAATTCATGTAATTGAGTGAGCATATTTCCATTGGCATCGTAAGTAAAAGTAGTTCTGTTATTTTTTACCTGTGTATGTTCATATAATTCAATAAGCACATTTCCATTAGTATCGTAGGTATAAGTATATTTATCATTATTTACCCAAGTATTGTTTTGCCAATAATCATATAATTGAGTAAGTCTATTTCCAGAATTATTAAATGTTTGGGTTATTCGTTGATATTGATTATTATTTGTATCAAAGGTAACAATGGTATCATAATTCCAGATGATTGCATTGGTCGATTTTTGTTTAAGATTTTTAATTGTAATTAGGTTTTCTTTATTAGTGGAATTAGCGTGAAATGGATTTTTAATTGTTTCCCGTATGGTTTCCCTTCCTAAGCTGGGCATAGGATTGTTTTGTTGTTGTGCATTCACAATGTTTCCTAAGCAAACTGCAATAATTAAAATGTAAAGTTTTTTCATTGTTTTTGGTTTAAATTATTATTTGTTTGTGTATTTGTATGAATACAGCTGTAATAAATAAAAGTGTTTAAGATTATATTAACTTCTCTAAAATGAGCAATGCTTCAAATTCCGCTTAACGATTTTTTTATCGTTTAGCGGATATATTTTAAAAGCATCTCATTTTATCCGCTAATCAGCAAAAGCTGATAAGCGAAACTCTACAACAGGTATAACTTCGCTGTCAGCGTTTTAAAAACTTTATTGATTAGAATATTTCAAGCGTCTTTTAGCAAAATATTCCTTTAATTGCTCAAAGTTCATTCCTTCAATTTCAATACTTATTTGAGTGCGAACATCTCTCATAAATTTAACAGCGTCAAATTCTTTATTTTTTTTAGTCTTCACGAATGAGATTAATCTATATACTTTTTTTATTTTGGCTAATTTTGGTAATGCCCATAAAGAGAAATAACAACAATACGAGTATCTTCTACCTTGTAAACAATGCGGTGTTGGAGGTTAATTCTTCGAGACCAATAGCCACTGTAATCGGCTTTTAATGCTTCTGGCTGTCCCAAGCCTTCAAAGGGTGTTTTGGCTGAGTTTTCTAAAAGTGCATATATCTTTTTTATGACTTTTATATCATTTTTTGCCCACCAACCTAAATCTTGCCAAGCTTTAGGCATAAAAACAATATTACGCATTGGCAAGTATTTCTTTTAAGTCGTTTAAATTAAAGAGCGTGGGTTGTGTTTTCCCGTTTTCATAATCCTTTATACTTTGCATAATGGTAGGATTGGTAATTTCGTTGGGTTGTACTCGTTTAATTGTTTTTATAAACGATATAGCTTTAAAAAAATCTTCTGCAAAAGAAATTTTATTATCGGGAATATCAATTACATATTTCATAAGTTTATTTTTTTAATATGAATGCAAAATTAGCTGTTTTATTTATTATTTTTCAAAAAATGTTAATTAACTCTTCAATGTTAAATGAAAATCCAATACAAGTTTTAGTTTAAATAAACTTTCCTAAAATGAGCAATGCACCGAAAAAAATCAGTAAACTCACCGAAGTGAGTGCAAAAATAAACTGTGCATTGTGTCCCATTCTAAAACGTGCCATAAACGATTCTATCAATCCAATTACAACAGCCATCGAGAATTGAATGATAAAAAATAACGGAATGGTATATCCATAAGGGAAAACACCGATAAACAAATTTACAATCAATGCTCCATATATAGCAAATTTAAGAAATCCGGCAGTTAATATTAATCCTAAGTCGAACCCGCTATTGTCTAAAATCATTACCTCGTGAATCATGGTTAGTTCTAAGTGTGTTTTAGGGTCGTCAATAGGCATGCGGCTATTTTCAATCATGGCAATCATTAACAATACAAATGTAGCCAATGCAGCCAATGCGTAAGTAATATAAGAGCCTATATGCAATGCCGAAAAGATTTCCTGAAATGAGGTATGCCCCGTAAGCAAAGCCAACGAGCCCATTAGAATAAAAAATGCAGGTTCGGCAAACATTGAATAGAGTGCTTCGCGGCTTGCACCCATGCCTTCAAAGCTGCTTCCGGTATCCATAGCCGAAATAATGCTAAAAAACTTACCTAAAGCCAATACGTATGCAAAGAAAATAAAGTCGCCGTTGAAGCTGATAATTCCTTTGTATTGACCAAAAGGAACTACAAGCATAGCCATTACAACAGACGAAAAATAGATAGTTGGAGCAATTTGAAATACAAAACTGGTGGTTTGGCTATACACAGCACCTTTCCTAAAAAGACGTATAACGTCTTTGATAGGTTGCAAAATTCCCGGTCCTTTTCGCCCTGAGCATATACTTTTGGTACGAATAATGATACCCGTAAAAAAAATAGCTGCTATTAATATTAAAATAAAACTCAGCATAGTTATAGTTGTTTTAAAAACTCAATAAATGTAATAATTTTTTCATAAAACAAAGGAATGCAAATTACAGATACAATAAAAATGATTCCATATAAAATATAAAATTGTAATTTGCCATTTTGAAGAAACAAGAAACGACCCATCAACGACTTAAAAGCTCTTATAGGACTGTCAACCAACCATTTTTCGATTTTGTCGTAAGGATGTGTTTCGTAAAATCCTTTGTTGGGGAAAATACCGTTAATCTCTTTTTTGTTTTTAAATAGCAATAAAAACGGACGAAAAAGCTTACGATAAGGTCTAACAAAAGAATTAGCGGTATATTGTAATTTTGTAGTTGGGGCAGCATATCCACAGCCCCAAGTAGGTTCGATGCTTAGTTTTCGGTTGCTTAATGCAAATTTTCTGATTGAAAAAACAATGATAATGAATAAAACTAAGCCCCACATTGCCCAACTTATGGGTTGTAGCACTTCAAATGAGTTGTATTGTATAGGATTAGCTGTGGGAAACGGATTGCCTGTAAACAACAAAATAGGTTGCGAAAGCAACTGCAAAAATAGTTGAGGAAATAATCCAATAAACACGATAGAAAGCGCGATGAGATAAAGCGGTAATAGTTGAATAAAAGGAGCTTCTTTAATTTCGTGATGAAATTTATGTCGTGGATTTCCCAGAAATACTACACCAAAAGCTTTTGTAAAACACAACATTGCCAATCCTCCAATCATTACCATTCCTAATATTGTAAATACAATGGCAATTAAAGAAAAGAGCGTAGCATCTTGCAACCAATGGTATAAGCCACTGTAAATAAGAAATTCCGAAATAAACCCATTAAATGGGGGTATTCCGCAGATGGCAATAGCTGCAATAAGGAATAGCAATGCTGTTTGAGGCATCTTTTTTATCAAACCACCCAACTGCTCC
>CAYTJB010000001.1:20545-25364 GCA_964437995.1 uncultured Bacteroides sp.
ACATTACCGGCGGTGTAAAATAACAATGATTTGAACAGTGCGTGATTTAAAGTATGCAACAATGCAGCAGCAAAACCCAACGTAGCAAGCACTTGATTATTAGCACCCAACCCAATGCAGCCAATACCAATACATATACCAATAATGCCAATATTTTCGATGCTGTGATAAGCAAGCAATTTCTTTAAGTTGTGTTGTATAATTGCCAGCATCACACCATATAAGCCCGAAAATACCGAAATAACTAATATTGTGTAGCCAATAGTTGTATAATTGAGTTTTATTAATAATAGCATACGAAGGATGCCAAAAATCCCAATTTTAATAATTACTCCCGACATGATACCCGAAATATGTGCAGGTGCAGCAGGGTGTGCATAAGGTAGCCATGTGTGAAAAGGAACAAAACCGGCTTTGATAGCAAAAGCAATAAGAAAAAACATAAACAACAGAATAGCTATTGCAGGATTATCGGTTGTATAAGCTGTTATTGCATTAAAATCATAACTTCCTTTTTTGAATGCTACCCAAATAAAGCCTAACATTAGGAATACAATAGATACATGCGATTGAATCAGGTAGTTAATGCCGGCTTTAATAGTTGCTATTTTCTCATGCTCAAAAATTACAAGTACAAAAGCCGAAAGTGCCATTATTTCCCACGCTATCAGAAATACAAAACTGTTTTGTATTACGCAAAGGCTAATTAGAGCGGAATGTAATAAAATAATAGCAATACAATGCAGACTGATATTGTTTTTTTGCTCTTTGTAAGCATTCATGTAAAACAATCCATAAAAGCTACCTGTAAGAAATACAAAATTAATAACAAGTATAAACCAACCCGATAATGCATCTATCCGCAATGGAATTATGCCTGTAATTAGGCTACCCCGAAACATAAATTCAAATTTTTCTCCCATAAGCGTATGTACTGCAAAATAGGAGGAAAGCAAAGCACATAACAATATAGCAGCAAATGCAACAATAGCCTTTCCTTTTGCATTCAAAAAAGGAACAAGAAGCATTGCTATTACCACTATTATTACAAATGCTTTTATGATAATCATCGGATAATATTTAAAGCCGTTAGCACAAAAATAGCAATAATAAACACAATACCATAAATTACATACGATTGTATTCTGCCATTTTGTATAAACTTAAAATAGTTTATAGCGTACATCAAGCGTCTGGTAATAGGTTTGATAAATAAATGTTCAAAGAAATCGAGATATGTTGAGGTATAGTTTCTTTTTGAAGGGAAAATTTCACCTTGTTTGAGTTCGTAGTATTGCTTTTTCTCAATTAACAAAAAGTTGAGAACTTTGCCTAATGGCTTTGAGAATGATTTGCCGGTGTATTGCATTTTGTTACTTGAACCAACGTATCCGCAGCCCCAAGTGGGTTGTATGCTTTCCGAATTACGTTTAGCAATAAAAGAACGGATTCCCCAGCTTATGGCTATAATTCCTATAAATACAGCAGAATAAATGCTAATATTTGAAATAATAATTGTGTAATTATTAAATCCAACAGGCTCAAAGCCTGCATGCGAAACACTTATGCCTTGCAGTATATTGCTGATGGCATTCATGTATAGTTGCGGGAAGAAAGCCACGCTTAACATTGCAGCAATAATAACATATTGAGGTAATAGCATACGCAAGGAAACTTCATGAGGCTTATGTTTCAGTGTTTCTCTTTTGTTGCCCAAAAATATAGTACCGAATGCTTTGGTAAAAGCCAAAATTGAAATTCCTCCAATGATGCTTAGTCCTGCAAACGTTAGAATAAGTAAACTTAATTGGCTCAAGCTGCTCGATTTCATACCTTCCAACAATCCACTATAAATTACAAATTCCGAAACAAATCCATTGAAAGGTGGAATGCCACCAATAGCAATAGCTCCAATTAGAAAAATAACGGCTGTTTTGGGCATGTATTTGATTAAACCGCCTAATTTTTCCATATCGCGGGTGTGGGTTTGTTGATAAACCGAACCTGCCGAATAAAAAAGCAAGGATTTAAACAACGAATGGTTTAATACATGTAGCAAAGCCCCACCAAAACCCAAATAATAGAGCAGGGGAGAGCCATTGCCCAATCCCATCATGCCAATGCCAATACCAATGCCAATAATACCAATATTTTCAATAGTGCAATATGCCAACATTTTTTTAAAATCACGATGAATGGCTGCATTTAAGATACCATACAATCCTGTTAAAACGGAAATGCTTACTACAATTTCGCCAAGCAATAAAAAATCAGATTTCAGAAAAGAAACAATTCTGATAATGCCATAAATGCCTAATTTTACAATAACTCCCGACATTACACCCGATACATGCGAAGGAGCAGCAGGGTGTGCATGAGGCAACCAACTATGAAAAGGAATAAACCCGGCTTTAAAACCAAAGCCAATAAAGAAAATTAGAAACAACCAAATATTTGAATTTGTACCAAAAAATGTGTGAAAAGCATCGAAACCAAAAGAACCTGTTTGGAAATATACCCAAATAAACCCAATAGTTAAAAACACAACGCTAATGTGCATTTGAACGAAGTAATTGATACCTGCTTTTATGGTTCTTGGATTATGGTGGTCGAATATTACCAATAGCATGGAGGAAAGCGACATTATTTCCCACGCAATCAGAAACGCCAATCCATGTTGCAGCATACAAACCCATACCATCGAAAGATGGAACAGTACAAAAAGTATCCAATGCAAATTAAGTTTTGAATTGCTTACTGTGTATGCTTTTAAATAGCCTCCACCATATACAATGCCTGTTATAGAAGTGAAATTGATAATCAATATAAACCAAGCCGATAATCCATCAATACGAATGGGAATATTTCCCATAAAAGAGCCGGCATTTAGTGCATATTCTATTGTATTTCCATAAAGTGCAGGGAAAGCAAGCCATGTAGTAATAATAGCATTGGCAACTACTGTAAATACAGCCAAATTTGCTTTATACTTCAGTGGAATATAACATATAGCAATAATTGCCAAAAGGGTAATTCCTAAAGATGTGTTAATTATAAATTCTAATCCAATCATATCATTTATAATTTTGCTTAGCGTCAAAATATTTTGATTATAGTGCAAAATTACAAATAAGTTTTTATTAAGGTGGGTTCTAAAAATTCATTTCCCTTATTTTATTAAAAAACAAACTTGTGTGTATTGGTATTATGCAAAATTCTAAAAAATTTGTAATAGATAATGGTATAACTTTGTGTCTTTATGATTTAGTGGCAATACGTATAAAAATTTACCTTTATTCCGTTCTCACAAATTGAATATTCAAATTTTCAATTTTCCGAAAGCTTTCGTACAAGCGTGAAGAATCATTTTTGCGTACCGAAAATTGCAAGCTGCAAGTAGTTTCAAATTCTTGGTTGAATTGGTGTAAATTTTCGTCTTTCAACAGTTTCATTACATCATTCATTTGTAAATAATCAAAGGTAATTTTATAAATGTCGTTTACGATTTTTTCAAGAATTTCGGTAGCATCTAAGGCTTCTTTGGTAGCAGTTTTATATGCATTAATTAAGCCGCTCACGCCTAATTTTGTTCCGCCAAAATATCGGATAACCACCACCAAGGTATTAGTTAAATCTTTCGACATCAATTGTCCGTGAATAGGACGACCTGCAGTACCCGATGGCTCTCCGTCATCATTGATACGGTATGCAGATTTATCAAAACCTAAAATATAGGCATAACAATGGTGGCGAGCATCGTAATACTCTTTTCTGAGTAATGCTAATGCTTCTTTTACTTCATTTTCGGTAGTTACAGGTAACGCAACGGCAATAAATTTACTGCCTTTTTCTTTGTAAATGCCTTCCGAACGAGCTTTTATAGTTTTATACGTATCTTCAAATAACATTTTTATAAAATTATTTGGATTTAATAATTAGCAACTCTGTAAAAATACAAGTTTTTTGCTTTAGAAATATTTTTTATGGAATATCTCTTTTGTCATACTGAACGAAGTGAAGCATCTCATTGATAATGAATACTTTATTTATTAAGATTCCTCGCTATCACTCGGAATGACAAAAAAAGAGTTCACTTATAAAATTCTAACTTATATATAAGCAATAAATACAATAGTTCCTAAAGCAACCAATATTCCAATCCAATTTATCCAATTTAGCTTTTCTTTAAAAACAAAATATCCTGTAATAGCTGATAAACTTACAATTCCTGTATTTAGAATTGGAAAGAAAACGGCACTTTCTACCACAGCCACACCTTTAAAAAAATAATAGGTTGACAAAAAATTAAAAATTCCTAATACAATACCCGCAATAATATTTCTGAGCAATAACTTTTGTTTGAGTGCAAAATAATTGACTGTAAGCCAAATTACCCCAACTACAAGGGAAAAGAAAAAAATACAACTGACAAACAGCATGGTGTTAAATCCATCAAACTTACGTTGTGCATAAGTCATCATGGTGTCATTCAAGCCATTAGCAAGAAATAAAATAATTGGTAAAAAGATAAACCTCGGATTTATTTTCAGATTGGCATTGTTGCTAAAAACCAGCAAAAAAGAAATAATTGCAAAACCCAATCCTAATATTTTTAACATACCAAGACTTTCATTTGCATACAATAAAGCTCCAATAAAAACGGGTATTACAACTGAAATTTTGCTTGAAATAGCAGTAATGGCTACTCCAGCCGTTTGCGATGAAAAAGCAAACACCTGAAACGTCATAATAAAGATACAACCAATTAAAATAGCATAAGGAAACCAACTTTCGTGAATTACGGTATTTACGCTAAATG
>CAYTJB010000001.1:25374-27421 GCA_964437995.1 uncultured Bacteroides sp.
AGCAGCTGTAATATAGTTTATAACAATAGATTGCAATATATGAATATCGTATTTTGGAAATAGTTTAAATAAAACCAAAATAGCTGTAGAGGTAATAATGGCAAGGGTTAAATAGAGCATTTATTTTTTGTAAAAAAACAATAATGGATTATTACCAAGACACTAAAAGATGTTGGTTACTATAAGGTTAAGAAAAAGTAAGTTTTCTTTTTAATTCTATACGTTATTATATTAACTTTAATTCTTTCAAACAGAAATGAATTTTTTCAAAGGTACGTTCAATATCATTGTCCAAACCAACCGAAAATCTTACCAATCCTTCGCTTAATCCCATTTCTTTTTGTGTTTCTTCTGGAACTTCTGAGGAAGTGCTTTTGCCAGAATTGCTGAACAACGTTTTAAAATAACCCAAACTAACAGCTAAGTATCCAACGCCTTGTTTTTGCATCATTTCCATCAATAGCGAAGCTCTTTCGGCAGTTTGCATATCAATAGCAATCATACCACCAAAACCATATTCAGGATTCATCATTTTCTTTAACAAATCATGTCCTTTGCATTCGGGCATACCAGGATAAACAAATTTTAATCCAATTTCTTTAAACTTCTGGGCAAGATACATTGCATTATGACTATGCTGTTTCATACGAATATGTAAGGTGTGCATGTTTTTTAAAATGCTTGAAGAACGCAATGGGTCGAGCACAGGACCTAACAACATAGCTGTACCGCTATTTACATCACTTAATGAATTAATATATTCTTCTGTACCGCATATAGCACCTGCTACACAGTCGTTTTTGCCATTTATAAATTTAGTCATACTATAAACTACAATGTGAGCTCCATGTTTGATAGGTGTAACAATCATAGGTGTAAAGGTATTGTCAACCATTAATTTAGCACCAACCGTTTCTGCAATCTTTGATAATTCTGGCAAATCCGAAATGTTTAACATTGGATTGGTCATAGTTTCGGTATAGATAATTTTAGTGTTAGGACGCATGGCTTTTTTTACTTCATCCAAATTGGTAATATCAACAAAAGTAACGTCAATATTGAATTTTGGGAGATAATTTTTTAAAAAGGCAAAAGTACCGCCATAAGTTGTAACACTTGAAACAATATGATCACCAGTATTTACCAATTGCAAAATAGCAGAAGTAATAGCTCCCATACCCGAACCTGTAACCCATGCTGCTTCTGTACCTTCCATAGCAGCCAATGCGTCAGCTAAATATTTATTACTTGGATTCCAATGACGTGAATATAAAAAACAACCATGGGTTTCTCCATGAAATGTATCTACCATAGTTTTGGCTTCCATAAACGAATACGTTGCTGAATCTGTAATTGAAGGGTTTACATCACCAAATTCGCCAAATTGTAATAAATCTTGTACATTGGTAGCAGGGTCAAATTTTTTCATATTGTTTGATTATTTAATGTTTTTTTATGATTTGCGGGTTTTAAAAAAGAAGCAATTTATTATTGTGCAAATTTAGATTTTTTTGGTCGATAAGCAATAAAGTTTAGAATAATTTAATAATTTCGCATACTAAATATTTTTATAGTACCTTGAATATTTAGAATACATGAAGTGTCTGAAGTAGTGTAAATTTTTTTAGTGTTTTCGTGGCAAAAAAATTGAAAATAAAAAGAAAATAGTAATATGAATTATGATTTAATAGTGATTGGAAGCGGACCGGGAGGTTATGTGGCTGCCATTAGAGCATCGCAATTAGGATTAAAAACTGCAGTAATAGAACGTGCCGAATTAGGTGGTATTTGTTTGAACTGGGGTTGTATTCCTACTAAAGCATTGCTAAAAAGTGCTCAGGTGTTTAATTATGCTTCACATGCAGCCGATTACGGGGTAAAAGTTGAAGGCGAAATAAAAGCTGATTTTGAAAACATGGTAAAAAGGAGTAGGGGAGTGGCTGATGGCATGAGTAAAGGTATCCAATTTCTTTTCAAAAAAAATAATATTGAGGTAATCAATGGTTTTGCTAAAATTAAGCCCCATAAAAAAGTTGAAGTAACTGAT
>CAYTJB010000001.1:27431-39993 GCA_964437995.1 uncultured Bacteroides sp.
GCCTAATCTAAAGCAAGATGGGAAAAAAATAATCGGTTATCGTGAAGCCATGACTTTACAAGAACAGCCAAAATCAATGGTTGTAGTGGGTTCTGGTGCAATTGGTTCTGAATTTGCTTATTTTTATAATTCAATAGGTACTAAAGTAACTTTAGTAGAATTTATGCCAAATCTCGTACCTATTGAAGATGAGGATGTTTCAAAACAATTGGAACGATCTTTTAAGAAACAAGGTATGAAAGTAATGACAGAATCTACCGTAGAAAGTGTTGATACAACTGGCGATGTATGCAAAGTTGTTATTAATACCAAGAAAGGCGAAGTAATAGTAGAAGCCGAAATTGTATTGTCTGCAGTGGGCGTTACCACTAATTTAGAAGGTATTGGCTTAGATGAAACAGGCATTAAATATGATAAAGGTAAGGTTATTGTTGATGAATACTATCGTACTAATGTAGAAGGCTATTATGCAATTGGCGATATTGTTCATGGTCCAGCTTTAGCTC
Source organism: uncultured Bacteroides sp. (assembly GCA_964437995.1). Taxonomy (GTDB): domain Bacteria; phylum Bacteroidota; class Bacteroidia; order Bacteroidales; family JACABE01; genus JACABE01. The sequence continues at coordinate 27,938 of CAYTJB010000001.1, forward strand.
ATGTTGCATCGCACGAAGGCATTATTTGTGTAGAGAAAATTGCAGGACAACAACCTCATGCAATGGATTATGGGAATATTCCGGGTTGTACTTATACCAATCCCGAAATAGCTTCGGTAGGTATGACCGAAAAACAAGCCATAGAAGCTGGTTACGAAGTTTTAATAGGAAAATTTCCTTATATGGCATCTGGAAAAGCCACGGCATCGGGCAATAGAGATGGTTTTGTGAAAGTTATTTTTGATGCAAAAAACAATAAATTACTTGGTTGTCATCTGATAGGCGATAATGTAACCGAAATGATTGCCGAACTTGTAGTTGCTCGTAAATTGCAAGCTACCGGACATGATATTTTAAATGCTGTGCATCCACATCCAACTATGTCGGAAGCTGTAATGGAAGCAGTTGCAGTAGCTTATGGTGAAGTTATTCATCTGTAATTAGTGATTGACAAGTTAATAGGCTATTAACCTTGAATTTAAACAAATAACATAATTTTAAAATAATAATTTTCAACTTTACGAACTTTATAAACTTATTTATATGGAAATAATAAAAACACCTATTAAAGATTTATTAATAATACAACCCAATGTTTTTAGGGACGATAGAGGATATTTTTTTGAATCGTTTAACCAACAGCATTTTTTTGATGCTGGCTTGGATTTGAATTTTGTGCAAGACAACGAATCTAAATCTCAAAAAGGTGTGTTAAGAGGATTGCATTTTCAAAATCCTCCTTTTGCACAAGGCAAATTGGTAAGAGTAATTAAAGGTGCGGTAATGGATGTGGCTGTTGATATACGCAAAACATCTGCTACCTATGGCAAACATTACAAATTAGAAATCAACGAAACCAACAAAACCATGTTGTGGATACCACCCGGTTTTGCTCATGGATTTGCTACTTTGGAAGATGATACCATTTTTTCTTACAAATGTACAAACATTTACAATAAATTATCTGAAGGCTCAATTCTGTGGAATGACACGGATTTGAATATTGACTGGAATATTGAAAATCCTATTTTATCTGATAAAGATAAGATTTCACTTCTTTTTAAAGACTTTAAAAGTAGTTTTTAATACTACCTTAAATCAATCAATAACAATCAATTAAAAATACATAAATCATGAAAAAAATAATAAACACTCCTCATGCACCTAAAGCTATTGGTCCTTATAGTCAAGCTATTGAAGCCAACGGTATGTTATTTATATCGGGGCAAATTCCTATTGACCCTACTATTGCAAAAGTAGTAGAAGGCGGCATAAAGGAGCAAACCGAACAGGTAATGAAAAACATAGAAGCTATCTTAAAAGAAGCAGGTTATACATTTGCAAATGTAGTAAAATCAACTTGTTTGTTGAGTGATATGGAAAATTTTGCAGCTATGAATGAAGTATATGCAAAATATTATGCCGAAAATCCACCAGCACGTGCTGCTTTTGCTGTAAAAGGTTTGCCCTTGGGTGTAATGGTTGAAATAGAAACTATTGCGGTTAAGTAAAATAAACGCAATCAGTTGAGTTTATATCGGTGTTATGTGGCATGCTTGGGCAACATCGGAACTTCAAAATTATGAGCAATGAATGACCAGAACTTTACAGAAAATAATTTTTGTTCTCCATAATTTTAAGCTTCCACAATTTTTATTTCCTCATCACTTAAGCCATAAAGCTGATAAACCAATTGGTCTATTTCTGATTCGAGGGCGTTGGTATCCTTGCCTTCATTTTTAAATTTGACTATTTTATCAACTATTTCAATAATATTATTTTCCTGAATTTGAGTAGGTTCTGGAATTGGAATTTGTTCAAGAAATATTTTTTTATATCTAATAGCAACACCCAAATCGCCACCCATAAAAAATGATTTGAAAAAGAAAGTAACAGCTTTAGAATTTAAAAGAGCTGTTAAATATTTTAATTTTTCTCCAGTAATAAAAAACACTGTTGCTTCTGGGTAAAATCCTTTTTCATCATAATAAAATTGTGGCTCTGTAACTATTTCTGAAAAAATAATTTTTGACTTTTCAAATTCTCTAATGTATGAACAAGCTCTTAATTCCCACCAATAATCACCTTTATCATCGCGTTTTTCGGCTTTTTTCTTAAAAGGATATAAATGTTCGGCAACAATGGGATGATTTTCACTAAACCATTGCCAAGCTTCATCAAAAACTAAATTTCCATACCTTGGCATTGGTTCACATACAATATCTGTTCTCCCTAAATTTGTTTTAATTGTGTAGCCTTTGGGAATATTTATTATCCAAAAATCCTTAAAATCAGCGTAATAACTTCTTGTATCGCGACCCCTCAAAATTGGTTTAATAAATTTGCTACTTTCTGGCTCTTTTTCAACTATATAAGCTCGCTTTTTCCCATCAATTATAAATGCTTCATTTAATCCCGTTAGTATTCCACGTGAAAATAAAATATCCCAATTTCCCAATCGTTTATTGTTTGATTCAATTTTTTGTTTTAAAGCAGAAACATTAGTATTTATTATATTCCAAATTCCTTCATCTACTTTAATATTATTAATTTTTGTTTTACTTATATACTCTTCAATATTAGAGTTAAAATCAAAAGCATTATTAAAACAAACTCCTAATAATTGATTTTTGTTTTCACTTTTTTGTGAAATAATAACGTTTGTATAAACTGTGGCATTTTCAAAAATTAAATTTTGCCCAAAATCGAGTAATATTAACGGGTTTGAATTATCAATAATACATTTTCTTAATGCAATTCCGTAATTTGCACGCATCCATTTATTAGAAACTATTAAACTTTGAATTCCATCGTTATTAAGAATATTCAAACCTAATTCATAAAAAAGTGCATATATATCTCCAGTTTGAACATAAGTTTGGTATTTATCAGCTAATACTCGTAAATCACTATTAGTGCTAATTGAAAAATACGGTGGATTGCCAATAATCACATCAAAACCGATAAAATCGCCATCTTCGTTCAATACTTCGGGAAACTCAAATCGCCATTCAAAAGCGTTTTGATATATTTTATTGCTGCGTATATCTTCAATTTCAGCTTCGAGCTGTGCAATACTGTCGGTAAGGTTTTTTACTTGTTTGTTCCACAATGCAATTTCGGCTTTAGTGCGTTCAAATAAAGTGGTTTGGGTAGTAAGAGTAAATAATTCGCCTTTTGTTTTGTTAAGTTTTATAAGTCGTTTGTCGTTGATGGCTATTTCGCTTTCAAAATCGTTTTTAATGGTTTGTATCAAGCGTTCCATTTCTCGTTTTTCGTCTTTGCTTTTGGCGTTGCGGTATGTCATCACAGCAAGACGATAGCTGTCGATGCTCCATTTGCTACGTTTGAGTGCTGTTTTAATATCGGCATCTAACGCATATCGGCTTATCAACGAATTGCCACACTTAATATTAATATCAATATTGGGCAAGGTTTCCAGTTCTGTATAATTATCGGGTTTGTAAAAGGCATTTTTCAATAGCTCAATCCACAGTCGCAAACGGCAAATCAATACCGATTTTGGGTTAATATCAACGCCAAAAAGACAATTTTCAATTATTTTTTGTTTTTCTTCAAACAATGTAACTTGTACTTGTTGCAGGCTTTTAGGTGGTTTGTTGTCTTCGCCAAGCAGATATTGAAAAGGTTTGTTGGTTTTTTTGTTGAGTATAGTTAGTTCGTCGTTATCAACGGTAATTTCATATTCCAAAGGTGTTCCATCGGAATCAATCAAAATATTAAGTTCGCTTTTTATGGCAATAATTTCGTTGAGTGCCGAAACCAAAAAGTGTCCCGAACCTACAGCTGGGTCGCATACTTTAAGCGAATCAATATGGCTGTTGAAACGCTGAATATCTTCCTTTTTAAAGTATCGTGCACAATATGTTTTTACGTTTTCAAAGTTTTCAATCTCTTTGTTTTCAAGATCTTTAAATTTTTGAGCTACAGCCCTGCGTATAGTTTCGCGGCACATATACATGGTAATAAAACCTGGTGTAAAAAACGAACCGTCTTTGTAGCCGTTTATTTTTTCAAAAATCAACCCAAGAACCGAGGCATTGATAATGGTTTTGTTATCTTCCTGTATTTTTGCACTGCTATCGCTCGAAAATTTGTAAGCCGATAAAAATTCAAATAAATAATGAAGAGTATTTTTCTTTTCTAAATGCTTGTTTGCCTCTCTTTTTTTAAGAATAGAATGTGGATAAAGCGCTAATTCGAGCCTGCCTTTTAAGTTGGAAATTTGAAATGTGTTTTTCTCAATTTCGCTTTTCTCAAAAAGTGAACTGTTCAGGTACGGAATATTACCAAATTTTTCGTTTACCGTTTTGGTTCTGTTTTTATATTCTACAGCCAATACTTCAAAAAAAAGTTCGTTCAATATATCAAAATCGGCAATGGTATCAATGTTTACAAAATTATATGATTTATTACCGTTGTGGTATGTAATAAGTTGGCTTTCGAGCAATTTTAAAAACAATATCCTATTAAGCCAAGTAATAGAAAGTTCCAAGCCGATACTGTATAATTGCTCATCTGCCGAAATACCATATTGTTCTACGTTCTCAAAATTGTTTAAACAATTGTCAATCTTTAGCTTGTTTATAGCATTTTCGAGCAAACTGGCATCATCTCTATTTTCGGGTTTTTTGCGAGAAATTAGCTTTTTGCCACCATCGGGTCTTTCTTCTAAGCCAATTATATGAAGCAACTCATTGTAAAATTCTTTGTTTAAAGTATTGCTGTCGTTGGCAAAAGATTTTTTTAATAAATGTTCGGGCGAAAGGATTTTATAAAGTTCAATTAAAACGTCATCATCTTTTATATCATCATTTTCGATTATTTTTTTGTAGTCGAGCAAATTAAAATGAACAACTTCTAATTCTTTTAATTCCTTGTCGATGTATGGTTTAGCAACTTCGTTATAAAACCAGTCGGTATTTGAACCAACTAAAACGCCATTGTTCCAATCTTCGTAACTTTTCCTAATTTTTTTGTTGTCGTAGAAAAACCGTTCAAAATCAGCAGCATCAAAAATGTACCAATCGTAAGTATTTGTGGCAATTATATGTTTGAGTTCCTTGTTATCGTTAATAAAACGCTCGTGCAAATAATAATGCAATAACTCGTGCAAAGCCTTTGCATTTGGCGTTTTTTGCGAAATCATTTCGGCTTCGTTAGAAGGTTTTTTGGCTTCAATAATCACACCAACCGAATCGGAAGAAGATTTGCCATTATGAACAACCAAATCCTTGCGTTTGTTGATATTAATCTCGAAGTTATTTTTATAGAAAGTGTCTTTCAAAAAATCGGAAACAATATTTTTAAAATGCTCTTCGTGTTCCTTCTTTTTTTCGGCAATTTCGGATTTTGAAAAAAGGATTTTTAAATTGGCTTTAAAAACTTCAATTTGCTCTCTATTAAGGTCTTGCTTTAAATACGCTTTGTCTAAATTCTTAGGTATTTCAGTTAAAATCAATTTCATAATAAACAGCTCGTTTTTAATAGTTCATTTTTCTCTACAAACTTACTATAAATTTCTTAATCGTCAAATGAAAAATCTACAAAAAACGGAGTTGGCGTATTGTCGTTTTCAATTCATTTATTACTTTAATCATTACAAAAATCAGATTTATCAATAACAATTAGCAAAGTTTTTCCTAATTTCAAATTCCTACTACTTCAAACTAACCAACGTAATTCCATCGCCACCACGTTCAATGTGTTCGTCTTTAAAACTTTGCACTTCGCTTACGCCACGTAAGTATTCGCGTATTACATGGCGTAAAATGCCGTTTCCCTTACCATGTAAAATAGTGAGTTCGTAAACGCTCAGTAAAATAGCTTCATCAATAAGATGTTTTACTAATAATAGGGCTTCTTCGGCTCTTTTGCCTCTTATGTCAATGGAAGGATTAAATTTACTAGCTTTATCGGAAATATCTTGCATTACATTGCCGTAATTACTACTTTTATGAGGTTTTGGCTTCTGTAAAGTCTCTTTTTTTGATACTTTTTCTAATTGATTCAGTGGCAGCGTAACCCGAATGGAGTTTGCTGAAATAATAGCTTTATCATTTTTAATAAATTCAACTTCTCCAACGGTTTGTTGTCCGATAATTCTCACATAATCGCCTATAAATATGGGTAAATGTTCTTTTACTTCTGTTGCACTGTGCTTTTGTTGTGATTTAGTTTTCTTTTTGGGGTTTTCTGTTTGTTCTAATTTTTCCTGAAAATGCTGAATATTTTCTCTTGCTTCGCGGGTAATATCTTTATCGGCATTGCTTTCTTTAATCATTCTTACCGCATTTTCAATAATCCTATTGGTTTGATTGATGAGCTCTTTGGCATCTTCTTTGGCTTGTTTGATAATGATACCCTTAGTATTTTCAAGTTTATCATTAAGATTGCGATATTTATCAATCATTTCGGAAAGAAAATCATCAGCTACTTTAAGCTCTTGTTGCTTACGGGCAATTTCTTCTTTATCAACTTCAAGCTGTTGTAGTTGTTGCTCAAAATCAAGGTGGGATTTGCCTGATTTTTGCATAGCTTTATCCAAAATATGTTGTTGCAATCCAATGTTTTTGGCAATTTCAAATGCAAACGAACTGCCTGGTTTGCCAATTTTTAATTTGTACAATGGCTGCATATTTTCGGTATCGTACAACATAGCACCATTTACGATTCCTTCGTTGGTATCAGCCATTAGCTTAAGGTTGGAGTAATGAGTAGTTACTACGCCAAAAGCCTTTTTATGGTTGAGTTCTTCCAATATAGCTTCGGCAATAGCACCGCCCAATTGAGGTTCGGTACCTGTGCCGAATTCGTCAATTAAAAATAATGTGTTGGGCGAGGCATTGGCTGCCAATGTTTTCATGTTTAGCAAATGCGAACTATAAGTACTTAAATCATTTTCAATAGATTGCTCATCGCCAATATCAATAAAAATACTTTCAAAAATTCCTGTTTCGGAAGTATGTTTCATGGGAACCAACAAGCCGCATTGTAACATATACTGCAACAAACCAACCGTTTTTAAACATACGGATTTTCCACCGGCATTGGGTCCCGAAATAATCAAAATTCTTTGTTTTGTATCTAATTTGATATTTAAAGGTTCTACGGTTTTCTTTTGTGTTTGGTGCGACAAATAGAGTAGGGGATGCTTGGCTAAAAACCAATCTATTTGCGAATTATCATTTAAAAGAGGTTTAATACCTTCAATTTTAATGGCAAATTTTGCTTTGGCTCTAATAAAATCCATTTGAGCTAAAAAATAGTAAGCATTTTTTAAATCGTGGCTAAAAGGACGCAAAAAATCAGTAAATTCGGTAAGGATTTTTACGATTTCCAAGCGTTCGTCATTTTCGAGTTCTCTGATTTCGTTGTTTAATTCAAAAACTTCTTCGGGTTCAATATAATAGGTTTGTCCGGTTGCCGAAGCATCGTGTACAAAACCTTTTATTTTTCTTTTATTGGTAGCACTTACAGGTATAACAGCTCTTCCATTTCTAATAGTTACAGACACATCATCACCAGTCCAACCTTCTTTTTTCGCGATATTAAGCGTTTGATTAAGTTTTTTCTCTGCATTGGCAGTTTTTAACTTTAAATCTTTTCTGATTTTACGTAAATCGGCAGAAGCATCGTCTCTTATAAATCCTTTTTCGTCTAAAATTCTATCAATGGCATGCAGAATAATCTCATTCAAATGAACATTTTCTGCTAATTTAAGCAATTCAGGATATTTAATTTCTTCTTCAACTGGGCTAAGAAATTTAATGCAGTTAAGTATTGTTACAACTGATAAGCGAAGCTCTATAAGTGGTTGAATTTCAATAAAAGTGCCAATAATTCTAATCCTGTCAATTTCGGGAGTTAAATCAAAATAATCTTGTGATGGAAAGTAATTGTCAAACAATAAAATTTGCCGAAATTCTTCGGTTTGATTGAGTAAAGTATTTATTTCAGCATAATGTTGCTTGAAACTGATTTTTTCAACCAAATTTTTACCCAATACACTGATACATTCGTTAATAATCAATTGACGAATGCTATCAAAACCAATTTTATGTTCTATGTTAGCTGGATAAATCAAAACAATATTTTTTTTGCAAAGATAGGAATTTGAGGTGTTATGGTATTGAGAAATATTTATCGTTTTATTTTTAAAATAATGCTTGCATTTTTAATTTTTTTAGAGGCTTTATTTAATTCATCTATTTGGACGTAATTGTCTTTTGGAATGTAATCGGCTTTAATTGTATAATTAGAGCGAATAGCATACTGTGTTGGTGTAATTTGATCAATTTTAAAAAAATAACTACCCACAGTATTTTCAATGTTAGTGCTTAAATTGTCAGCATTTATTATTTCAGAAGGATATTTGCAATTCAAATTAAATGTATAACTGTCTTTATACGGGAAATCAGTATAAAAATCGAGCCATCTTTTTGTATCATGATATGGAATAATATCATGGTCTAATAATGTATTCAAACTTAAAGAGTAAGTATTTGAATCAATAGTATTTATAATATCTTTTTCGGTTAGATTCAAATATAAATTAAACTTATGTGGGTATAAATAATTAGCTTCTTCAATTCTCAATGAATCTATGATTGCATTAGGATTTTCTTGTAGGATTAGTTTTTTGAGTTCGTCAGTATAATTAGTTTCTTTGCTTATTAAATTTTGAATAGTTCTCGAAATAGTTGACAAAGCCCCTGATGTAACAGTTTTATATTGAGAATGCAGAAGACTACTGTCAAGTGAAATATCTAAATTACAGTATCTTGCTTTAAAATTATCATTAGGATTTCCTGATTTGATGGTTGTTTTAGGAAATGTATTATAATTAGAAATAATGATTCCATTGGTACCTCTTATATCTATTGGCAATTCATCTAATCCAAATTTTTGAATATTATCAGAAGGATAAATGTAATGTATATCTGCGTATGTGTCTTTTTTAAATGCAAAAAAAATATCAGTATAGCTGTCTATAAAAGAATACTGTATATCTACATCTCCTTTTTCCTTTTTGTTTGCACAACAAACAGCGAATTCAATATCATAATAATTAAATAATTTCAAATACAAACGATACAAATTGAATTTATCAATGGTTTTTTTCTCTAAATAGCTCCATACTCTTAATTTATTACTATCTAATTGATTCACAACGGCAACACTATCATGAATATATTTACATACATTTAGAAATTGATCATATTTTGAAGTGTCGCTTAAATTTTTATTAATTATATTTAAAACAGTATCAATATTATCTGGTTCTGGGTTTTTTTTCTTTTTATAATAAACATTATCATCTTCAAAATCAATATTATCATCCCTAAGTGATTTTATAAAATAACTATAAAAATCAGTCCAAGTATAATTATTAACAAATACTTTTCTATCCTCATAATAGGTATTCATACCTCTACGATAAGTATCTGTGATATATACTGATAATAATGAAATCTTTATATTAGGCAATTCGTTAGGAATAATACAATTATCTTGATCTTTTAATGAGTGAAGATTGTTCATCTCCCATTTATAATTAATTTTGCCTTTTATAGTATCTGCTTGATATTTTGGCGGTTGGTTGTTAAAAGAGTAACTATTTTTTACATTCATAGTTGTAGTATATACAAAAATGCTTTTTAATGCAGGCGCATTAAAATGAAAAAAATACTTATAATACGGAGTGAAGGAGAAACTTTTTGTTTTATAAAAAATTTCAATTTCGTCACCAACTTCAATACTGGGTACTGAAAATTTAAGTGTTGAAAAGCCAAAAGGTGTATTTGCAATATATGAGCTTATTTCTTTTATGTCTTTCGAATTAAAATCAATTATCTTTCCATTAGGTTTAATTGTTCTTGCATCTAATTCAAGTATTTTTAAACCGTCGATTTTGGGAATTTCTATTGTAGAAAAATCTGTAATACCATCTAAAGTTAATAGTTTTATTCTTTTATAATTAGATTCTTCGCTAATAGAAAAATCTTTCATTACATTTGAAAGTTTTCTTTCATTTAGTATTATAACTGCATTTTCATTCTTTAAAGAATCAGGAATAGTTGTTAAAGCAGTAGAAGTAGTCCAGTTATGCTCGTATGAATTGGACTTACATCCACAAAAGTAGCAACTTATCAAAAGTATGAGTAAAAATATTTGGTTTTTAGTAAGTAAAACACAATACTGGTTTAATTTTTTTTCTAATAATATTATATATTTCATTGTATGATTTTATTATATCGCTATCAAGAATGGTATTTCGATTTATAAATTGATAATTTAATGTGAAATCATCTGCTTTTTCAGAAAAATGATGCGAAATTGAATAATTATTTTGAGCCAATGTAAAATTTTCTGGTTTAGTAATTAATTTTACTTTGTTTGGAAATTTAAAATTAACTTGACAAATAATGTTTGATGCATGACTAATTACATATTCATCAGCTTGTAGTTTGATTGGAGCAGATATTAAATCGGGTATAAAATTAAGGTTAAGATAGTGTTTTTCAGATGTTTTTGTAAATGAATTATCATTTATTTCTAAACTTCCTACTATAATTACAGTATCATTTATTACTTTGGTTTTAAATTCGTTGTATTTAATATTCGGGCTGATTTCTGATAGAAATTCTTTCAGAAATTTATTAAAAGTTATACTATCTTTATTGACATAATTATTTTTTATATCATAACTATCTTCTCCTTTAAATGTGTAAGAAAAATCTCCAGCTAATTTATTGTTATCATAGCTTAATGATAATTCGATGATTGTTTTATTGGTTGAAGTATCAATTGGTTCAACGTATTTATATATTCCACCTTCTGAGCCTGTAATAAATATGGTTCTTCCCTGAATAGCACTACTTGGATTTCCTAATAAGCAAGTTGGATCAGTGGGGTCGAGAAACATCCAACGGTTATTGTGAAATACAGCACAGATTGCATGGTTTGCGCTTACTAAACTTGGGAAATCGAAATTACATATATTTGTAGTAGTGCCAACCAATGCAAGCCGAGCATCAATATTATTGTAAATCAAACTTTGACAAAGTAAATTTGCTTTACCTTTACAATCACCTTGTCGGTCTTCCATTACCAAATTTGCATCTTGAGGACGATGTGCATTTATTCCATCTTCAATATCTAAATATTTAATATTTTTTTGAGTAAATTTGAATAATGAAGATATAATACTGTCTTTGTTTAAGCTATTTTTAGTGATTTCTTTTATGATTTTTATCGTTTTTTCGTTTAGGATAGATTGGGTTTTCGCTAATTCGAGGTACCACTGATTAATATATTCGCTTTCTTTTCCTGTATAATTTTCTGGAGTTAAAATTAAACGAATCAATGGCTTTTTTTTATGAATTAATCCATTAAAAATTGACTTGCCGTTGTTTGTATATACGCCTAAAAAGTGATAAATAGTTTCATCTCCTGTTACAGTACTGTCATATTTACATTGAGTTAGTAAATATTGATTAACAAAATCAAATTTATAATTAATCCCCTTTGGAATATGAACAATGTATTCAAATGTATCAACTTTGTTATAATCAAAAAAAGGCAATATAGAAAAAAGCATAGATTCGTTGCAAGTTTTTTTGTAAGTAAATGCAAATTTTGAGTTTTTATCAATTTGATGCGACTGTATTTTAAGACCGCTATAAAACGTACCATTGTCGATACCATGCTCAAAAAAATTATCTGAATTTTGATATTTATAACTATTGTTTTTTCTAAGTGTACCTATCTTACAATCAGTTATTTTTTCTAAAGAACCCGAGAGAATATTTACAAATTCCAGTTTCGTTTTTGTTGTGCCATAATATTCAACAACAGATTGGAAGTTGGAAAGATTGTTTTTTATGTAAATTGTTTCTTTTCTTAAATGTAGGAAGTTTGATTCTGCATTACAATTATAAAAAAACAAAAATGAAAGAAAAGGTAGCAGTAGTGTATATTTCATCTTACTTTTTAATGGTGGATTTGGAAGTTGTTTAAAATTTAATTTCTAA
>CAYTJB010000001.1:40003-55771 GCA_964437995.1 uncultured Bacteroides sp.
TATTTCTTAATCTCTTCAGCTACCCTTTTCTCCTTATTTTTATTAAATGTCTTATTTTTTTAATTAGATGCAACTTATTTTTTAAATGGAGTTTTTTCGAGTGTTATTTTTTTGCAAAGATAGAAAAATTAAGGAATTTTAAAATTGCAAATTTAGAAAGCATTTAGAATATCTTATTTAGAGAGCATTATAAATAATAAAAAACCTGCAAGCGAACTCAATCACTTGCAGGACAAAACAAATATTCAGTGAAAAAAAATTATTTTTTTGAAAGGTATTCTGCAACACCTTCGGCTGTAGCTTTCATGGCTGTTTCGCCTTTGTGCCAGTTAGCAGGGCAAACTTCGCCATTTTCTTCAAAATATTGTAATGCGTCAACCATACGGAGGGCTTCGTCTATACTCCTTCCCAATGGCAAGTCGTTTACCAATTGATGACGCACAATGCCTTGTTTGTCAATCAAAAACAAACCTCTATATGCTACGGGAGCACCAATAAATTCAACTTCGCCTTCATCGTTATAATCAAAATCTCCTGCCAAAACATCATAATTTTGTGAAATGGTTTTTGACAAATCAGAAACCAATGGAAATTTAACGCCTTTTATACCGCCATTTTTTAGCTCAGTGTTTAACCAAGCCCAATGTGAAAATTTCGAATCAATAGAACAGCCAATAACAGCTACATTGCGTTTTTCAAATTCTGCTAATTTTTCTTGAAAAGCAAGAATTTCGGTTGGGCAAACAAACGTAAAATCGAGTGGATAAAAGAAAAATACCACATGTTTTTTGCCAACAAATTGTTCTAAAGAAAATTTTTCTACAAATTCGCCTCCATTTATCACTGCATCAGCACTGAAAACAGGAGCTTTTTTACCAACTAATACCATATTATTTTAAAAGTTTTAAAGTTTAATAATTTTAAATTGTGAATAGTAAACAACTATAAAATGGAAAAGTTTATTTTTATTAAAAATTTTTAATAAAATGAGAATTTTAAAAGCAAATTTTTATTAAATATCTTAAAACCAATATAATAAAAATAACTTTGTTGTTAATGCTTATTTTTTTACTCTTTTCCTTCTTTATCTGAAAGGAAATTAATACTTTTGAAAAAAAATAAATATAACCTCATTCAACCTTCAACTCAATGAAAATCTTAGTTTTAAATTGCGGTAGTTCTTCAATTAAGTATCAATTGATAGACATGGCAAACAATGCTGATTTATTAGCAAAAGGAATATTAGAAAGAATTGGCATGGAAAATGCCGAATTAAGTCATCAAGCAAAAAATAAAGATAAATTTAAGCTTACCCAAAATGTAGCCGATCATCAAGTAGGTATTAATCTTATTTTAAGCACACTAAAAGACTCTGTTCACGGTGTTATTAAAGATGAAAATGAAATAACAGCAGTTGGTCATAGAGTAGCTCATGGTGGCGAAAATTTTAAAGAAAGTGTTCGTGTAAACGATGCTGTTAAAGCAGATATCGAAAAATGTATCGAATTAGCACCACTTCACAATCCTGCAAACTTAAAAGGGATAACTTCTATTGAAGCTATTTTACCAAAAGTGCCTCAAGTGGCTGTTTTTGATACCTCGTTCCATCAAACTATGGAACCAAATGCTTACCTTTATGGTATTCCTTACGAATATTATGAAAAATATCGTATTCGCAGATATGGCTTCCATGGAACCAGTCATAAATTTGTTGCTCAAAAAGCTTGCGATATTTTAGGTTTACATATCGAAAATATAAATATTATTACCTGCCACCTTGGCAATGGAGCTTCTGTGGCTGCTATTAAAAAAGGAAAATCTGTTGATACCTCAATGGGATTTACACCAATTGAAGGATTGCTAATGGGAACTCGCTGTGGTGATATTGATTTAGGTATTACGCTTTTCTTAGCCGAAAAAGAGGGTTTAAGTATGCAAGCAACCAACGATCTTTTTAACAAAAAAAGTGGTATGCTTGGCGTTTCTGGCGTTTCATTCGACATGAGAGATATTGAAAATGCAGCTAAAAAAGGAAACGAAAGAGCTAAAGTAGCACTCGAAATGTATGATTACAGAGTGAAAAAATACATAGGCGCTTATGCTGCAGCAATGGGTGGTGTTGATCTTGTTATTTTTACTGGCGGTATTGGCGAAAATGCTGATACAACAAGAGAAGGTGTTTGTAAAGACATGGATTTCTTAGGTATAGATTTTGATTTTGAAAAAAACAAAGGTTTAAGGGGCAAAGATGCTGTTGTTACTAAAGAAAACTCAAAAACTAAAGTAATGGTTGTTACTACTAACGAAGAGTTGGTTATTGCTACTGATACATACAATATTGTTTGCTGTAATTAAATGAGTTCATAAAGTTCATAAAGTTTATAAAGTTTATAAAGTGAAAAGTGAAATGTTTCTATTGAGAAATATTTCACTTTTTTATTGCCTTTCTTCTCAAAAATTATTGTATTTTAGTTGTCTTAAAATTACTCCAAATGAATTGGAAACAATATCCTTTTATAAAACTATTATTGCCATTTGGCATTGGTATTATCACTGCTTTGAACATTTTCGCTCCAATTCCATTTATTTGGGTTGCAATTCTTTTTTGTGTTACTGCTATTGTAATATTTCTTACGAATCGCTTTATTAGCTATAAATACAGATGGTTACCGGGTATTTTGATTACTATGTTCCTATTTATAACAGGTTTCTCTTTAACTTCTATTCATAACGAGAATAATCAGCCTTTGCATTTTAGCAAACTCACGTCCGATAAGGACTTATACATAGTTAGCATTACCGAACCAACGGAAATAAAAACAAACTCCGTTAAAGCTATTGTGCAGGTAAAGCAAAGCAAACAAAACAATAAGTGGGAAAACTGCAATGGCAGTATTGTAATATATTTTCAAAAAGATAGTATTTCAAATAACTTACAATACGGTGATTTGTTGATTATAAACTCATTGCCCAATGAGATAAAACCACCACAAAACCCATCGGAATTCAATTACAAACGTTATCTTGCCAATAAAAATGTTTTTTATCAAAGCTATTTAAAACATGATAAATGGATAAAATTATCTTCCGGAAATGGTAATCCTTTAAAGGCTTTTGCTACTTCGCTTCGACAAAAACTATTACATATTTTTGAAGAAAACAATGTTACAGGACGTGAATATGCCGTTATTTCCGCCATTTTATTAGGACAAACCGATAAAATTGACCCCGAGCTTATCAAAGAATATCAGGGAAGTGGCGCCATCCATGTATTATCAGTTTCGGGTATGCACGTAGGTTTGATATTTGTCTCATTATCAATTTTATTATCGTTTTTAGATAAAGTAAAACGTGGAAAAGTAGCTAAAGCCTTGCTTATGCTATTTGCTATATGGTTTTATGCAATGCTCACAGGCATGTCGCCTTCGGTTATTAGAGCTTCAGCAATGCTTTCTTTTATTATTATCGGAAAAAGCCTGCGTAGAGATACTGATACCATGAATATTTTGCTTGCCTCGGCTTTCTTTATCCTTCTTTTCAATCCTTTTCTGATTGCGGATGTTGGCTTCCAACTGTCATATTTGGCTGTGGGAGGAATTGTTTTAATCAACGAGGCAATTACAAAGCTTTTTACACCTAACAACTACCTTATTAATAAGCTATGGGAAACTACTGCGGTTTCTTTGGCTGCTCAACTTGTTACTACTCCTTTATCTATACTGTATTTTCATCAGTTTCCTAACTATTTTCTGTTAACCAATGTAGTAGTTTTTATTTTTGCAGGTGTGGTAATGTATGCAGGAATTTTTGTGATATTGGTTTCGTTTATTCCTTATGTTTCCAGCATCTCAGCCAAAATATTGGTTTATTTGGTAATGGGAATGAACAAAAGCATAGGTTTTATCGAAGGCTTGCCCTATTCGGTAAGCAGAGGTATTGACATTAATCTATTGGAAACTATTTTGCTTTACATTCTCATTTTTGCGTTGATGCTCTTGTATTTCCAAAAAGCAAAACGTTATGCTTTTATTGCGTTATCAACAATTTTACTGTTATTCACTTCTTTTACTTTTAAATCATACCAATACACACAGCAAAAGAAATTGATAGTATATGCTGTTCCTAAAACCTCAGCCTATGAATTTATAAATGGTACTAAGCAAGTTATTATTGCCGATAGTTCACTTGTTAACGATGACAATAAGTTTGGCTTTCACATTCAGAATAATCATACTAAATGCGGTATTACTACCAAGTGCTTTGCTAAGTTGAGTGAGAATTATAAAAGCGAAGAATTGCTACTGTTAAAACAGCAGGATTTTATCCAATTCTTTAATCAACGCATTGCCATTGTAGATAAGTGGAAGAAAAACCAAAACATGGCTGTTAAAATGAAATTGGATTATTTGATACTCACTAAAAATGCCAAAGCCACTATTTCTGATATTTTAAAGGTATTTGATGCCAAATTAATCATCTTTGATTCCTCTAATTCGCAATGGAAAGCCGATAAATGGGAAAATGAATGTAATACCTTACACCAAGCGTATTACAATGTGCTGAAAAAAGGGGCATTTGTGGGGGATATTTAGGGATAGAGAGAGTTTGCATAATGGCTGTGTTTTTGAAACACCTACCATTTTTGGCATCGTTACATTAAACCGGTAAGTCCTCAAATGAATTCAATTTATTAGCATTGTTCTTGTGGATTTATAGAACTTACAATACTTCGGTAAATTTTTATTTTATACCATTACTTATTATAAATTGGTCTGTTAGAATTTAGTATAAACCTTATTCTTTTCCCTTCATATTATGGAAAACATTGGTAACATCCTCGTCTTCTTCTAATTTTTCGAGTAATTTATCCACTTCTACTTGTTGTTCTGCGGTAACTTCTTTCATTTCTGTTGGGATACGCTCAAATTCAAAAGTTGCAATCGTAAACGCATTATCTTCTAAATACTTTTGTATCGGACCAAACGAAGTAAATTCAGCATAAATAAGAATAAATTGATCTTCTTCAAAAACATCTTCTGCGCCAAAATCTATCAACTCAAATTCAAATTCTTCTAAATTAATGTTTTCTTTCTTTTCTACCTTAAAAGAACATTTGCGTTCAAATAAATAATCCAACATGCCCGTAGTTCCCAAACTACCATTGTACTTATTAAAATAACTACGAACATTGGCAACGGTTCTTACAGGATTGTCGGTAGCTGTTTCAATCAATATAGCTACGCCATGAGGTGCTTTGCCTTCATACACGATTTCTTTGTAATCTTTGGTGTCTTTCTCGGTAGCTTTTTTAATGGCTCTTTCTACATTTTCGCGGGGCATATTCTCCGATTTTGCATTCTGTATCAACAATCTTAAACGAGGATTGGTGTGGGGATCTCCACCACCAGCTTTGGCAGCCATAGTAATTTCTTTTCCCAATTTAGTAAATACTTTTGCCATATTGCCCCAGCGTTTAAACTTACGCGCCTTACGAAACTCAAATGCTCTTCCCATTATATTCTGTTTTTAAATTTTTGCAAAATTAAGAATGATATTATAAGTTGCAATGATAATATTAAAAAATATTTATGAATATCCGGTGCCTTATTTATGTTTATAAACAAGCAGAAGTGATAATTTGATAATTTTAGGCAAATTTGGAACGAAAAATTAACCCAATGGGTTAAAAATTAATAAAGCAAGAAATTCTTTTCGATTAGCAATAAATCTAAAATAACAAGATTAAAACTGTTGCAATTGCTATAATTGAAACTACCACAATAATAGTTTTCGATTCAGATTTAATTAAAACATTACATTCAGTAAGTTTTAGGTTAGCTAATTCGTTGTTAAAATTGGTTTCCAAAGCTTGAGTGTACGATTCTCTTGCACTGCGGTAGATTTGAATTTTCATAAAATCATCGCCATGTCTTATAAATTCATTAAACACTTGTTGTTCCGTGCTTACATTAAGGTCGATATCATGATGTGCCATAGTATGAGTATTTTATACTACAAATGTAATAAAAATTTTCTCATTTTTTATTTTTTTATTACATTTTTATCTTTATTTAAAAAAATGATTTTTAGCGTTTTAGTATCCGTAATTTAATCTTGTATAATATAATTATAGAGCTAATAGCTTAGTAGGTAGTCTATACTATTAAATATCAATGAATTAATAAATTTCATCATTAATTTATCCAAGGCAAATTGTCTAAATCTACATTTCCACCCGAAATAATAATTCCAATTTTTTGTCCTTCAAAATCAATTTTCTTTTCTAATAAAGCTGCAATAGGAACTGCGGAAGATGTTTCAATTAATAATTTCGCACTTTCCCATACTAAACGCATAGCTTCAATAATTGCATTTTCGCTTACCGTACAAATTTGATGTACATGCTGTTGAATAATAGGAAAAGTTTTGCTTCCTAAAGAAGTTCGCAAACCATCGGCTATGGTATTAGGATTAATAGATGGTACAAAATTACCTGAATAATAAGATAAAAAAGCATCGTTGGCTTGTTCTGGTTCTACTGCAATTACCTTGGTTTCGGGCGAAAAATAATGTGAAGTTAAGGCTGTTCCGCTTAGTAAACCACCTCCACCAACTGGTGCCATAATAATATCAAGTTTTTTTGTTTGTTCAAAAAACTCTTTTGCAGCAGTTGCTTGTCCTGCAATAATCCGATAATCATTATAAGGATGAATTTCAATAGCATGAGTTTCTTCTATAATTGTAGCTATAGTAGTTTCGCGAGATTCCAAAGATGGTGTACAAAAAGTTATAATTCCACCATAAGCTTTTACTGCCTCAATTTTAACTTTTGAGGAATCGTCGGGCATAACAATATAAGCTTTAATACCTCTTAAAGAAGCAGCTCTTGCTAATGCTTGTGCATGATTTCCGGATGAATGTGTTGCAACACCATTAGAAAGTTCGTCAGTTTTTAATGAGAAAACTGCATTTACAGCTCCACGTGTTTTAAAAGCACCTACTTTTTGTAAATTCTCACATTTAAAATAAATATCAGCATTGAGTAGCTTATTTATCCGTTGTGAGCTTATTATAGGTGTTCGATGAATATATGGAAATATTCTTTCAGCAGCTTGATTTATTATTTCTGAATTTGGTACCATTTAATGAGTTTATAAAGGTTATTGCAACCTGTTCAATGTTCACTTTTAACTAAATCAGTAATCTTTCCACAAGCTTTATCCAACATTCTATATACTAATTCAAATCCTTCTTTTCCACCATAATAGGGATCGGGAACTTCAGTATTGTTTTTAGGTTCTAAAACGTTCATAATATAATCAAGTTTTGCTAAATCATCTTTGGTTCTTACAAAATCTTTTGCATGATAAAAATTATTATCATCCATAAAGTAAATTTTATCAAATTTATCAAAATCTTCGGTCTTAAATAATCTTGCTCTTTTTCCTATTAAACTAATTTGATGTTTTTGTAATGTTTCAATTGTTCGTTTATCTGGTTTATCTCCAATATGATATGGTTCAAAACCAGCAGATTCAACTAATACATTTTTTGATTGTTGATTGAATTTATGTTTTAGTATTCCTTCTGCCATTGTAGAACGGCATATATTTCCATGACAAAGAATCAGTATTTTCACACGTAAATAATTTGTAACTAATCAGTTTGATTTTTATTATTATTATTTTCTCTCTTTATAATTATCGTTTATGTTTCAGAAAATTATTGTAACTTATTTATATTTAACTTTTTGCTTGAACAAAAAGTTACAAAAATTCAAGACTGAAAACAATCCCGAAGTTTCGGGACTACGCCTTTAAAAATCCAACGCAATACAAGTTATAGCGAAATATTAATACGTTCACTTATTTAGCTGATTGCCTTCGCTATACTGTATTGCTTACACAATGCTACCGCTATTTTTAAACGCTTGTTTTATAGCGTAAATTGTTTTAGGTCAATCCTTGCTTCGTAGCAAGATACAGTAATATAATAACTTATAAAAATATGAACGGTCTGATTAGTTACAATAGTTTTAGTTATTCAGAAAATCTATTATAAAACAAATGTAAGCTTTTAAGGAGCTTACATTTTATACCAATGCTGATTATGAATTAATCCAAAGGATTGTTTCATAATTTTGCAGTGATAAATACCGATAGACAATATGTTAATCCAGCCTTTTTTGGACTATTACATATTGCGTATCGGTATTATATAATTTATTGATAATAAGTTGATTAAATTGATTATATTTTTATTTTCTTTTCAAGTTCATCAACGTTATTTTTATACTTTTTATCAGTATCTATTAAATTGTTTACGGTTCTACATGCGTGCAATACAGTTGCATGATCCTTATTTCCACATTGTAAACCTATAGATGCTAATGATAGTTTGGTTAATTTTTTCGAAAAATACATTGCCAATTGGCGAGCCTGAACTACTTCTCGTTTGCGTGTTTTAGAGCTAATTTTATCAACAGGAATTCCAAAGTAATCGCAAACAATTTTTTGAATAAAATCTATCGAAATATCTCTTGACGTATTTTTTACAAACTTATCTATCATTTGTTTAGCCAAATCAAGTGTAATCACTTTTTTATTTAATGATGATTGGGCTAACAATGAAATAAGTACACCTTCTAACTCTCTGATATTTGTATTGATACTATAAGCTAAATATTCTATTACTTCGTCAGGCATATCAATGCCATCATTGTATAATCTTTTTTGAAGTATTGCAATACGGGTTTCAATACTTGGCGTTTGTAAATCAGCAGATAATCCCCATTTGAATCTTGAAATTAATCGAGGTTCCATGCCCGACATTTCCACAGGAGCTTTATCCGATGTGATTACAATTTGTTTTCCTTTTTGGTGTAAATAATTGAATATGTGAAAAAAGATATCTTGTGTTTTTTCTTTTCCAGCCAAAAACTGAATATCATCTATAATTAATACATCTATCATTTGATAAAAATGTATAAAATCATTCGAATTATTATTTCTAACAGAATCAATGTATTGAGATGCAAATTGTTCAGCTCCTACGTATAAAACGGTTTTGTCAGGAAAAAGGGTTTTTACCTGAATTCCAATAGCATGCGATAAATGTGTTTTTCCCAACCCTACACTACTATATAATAATAAAGGATTAAATGCTGTTTTGCCGGGGTTTTCAGCAACAGCAAAACCTGCTGAGCGTGCCAAGCGGTTACAATCTCCTTCAATAAAATTGTCAAATGAATAGTTGTCATTCAATTGAGAGTGTATCTTTATTTTCTTTAATCCAGGAATAATAAACGGATTAGGAATATCTTTCGATGAATTCTTATTAATATCTATAGGCATAGTTACTGCTGGATTTTGAACAGCATTTTTATTTGCTGTTGGAAGATTTATCGTAAAAGGTGTGTTGCCAAAGCTAGAATTATCCATAACAATGCTGTATTCTAACCTGCCTTCGCCACCCAATTCTTTTTTTATGGTCTTCTTTAACAATCCTATATAATGCTCTTCAAGCCATTCGTAAAAAAATTGACTTGGCACCTGAATTGTAAGTACTTTATTTTCAAGCTTTACAGGCTTAATTGGTTCAAACCAAGTTTTAAAACTTTGACTGTTTCCAAGGTTATCCTTAATGATATCGAGACAGTTAGCCCAAACTTCTTTATAGCCTTTTTCCATTATTAGCATTAATACCGTATATTTGTGTTAGTTAATTTGTAAAGTTTTATAAAATTAGATTTTTATTAATCTAAAATGTTTAATTTTAAAAGGAAGTTGTAATTTTTCAACAAAATTGCTCTTTAAAAAGTTGAAAAAAAAATATTTTTACTATTGTTTTTTAAATATTTTTGTTGTATATAGCAAAAATAGTTTTTTAAAAGTATAAAACCTTGTTATTTTATCAAACATTTTATTTTCAGCATATTGATTAATTACAATCACTATTTTAAAAACCATACAATGATACAACAAAAAAAGATAAAAAAAATATTTTTTATCTTTTTTTTCAAATTTATATTCATTTTAAATAATCCCATATTTTAGTAGATAAAAAGAAGTTTGTGTTTTTAAAATATTAGTAATCAGGTAAATATAATTTGTTGTTTTTAAAATTTAACACTTGCTAAGTATTTTGTATTTTTGCTAAAAAATAAAACATGTTTGTTTCTGAAACTAAAATTAGAGTTCGGTATGCCGAAACTGATAAAATGGGCTATGTATATTATGGAAATTATGCTCAATATTATGAAGTTGGAAGAGTTGAGGCTCTCAGAACCTTAGGTATTAGCTATAAAGCATTGGAAGATTTAGGTTATATGATGCCTGTTGTTCAGATGATTACAAACTATAATAAGCCTGCTTTATACGATGACGAATTAGTAATTAGAACTACTATTAAAGAAGCTCCAAAAGTGAGAATAAAGTTTTATTACGAAGTATATAATGATAAAAATGTTCTTATTAATCAAGGCGAAACTACCTTAGTATTTGTGGATAAGAAAACAATGAAACCATGCCATTGTCCACAGTGGTTTGCTGATTTGTTTATTGATTAAATTTTTATTCCAAACTTCTTTAAAATATAAATCATTAAAAAATAAGAGATTACCATCGCAATAGCAGCAATTGTCATTGATAAATAGAATTGAATATTTCTTTTTAACAAATATGGAAATAACAAAAAGAAACTCAACGAAGGTATTACTAACCAAAATATTCCTGTAGATAAATCTGCAATTTTAGCTACATCTTTTGTTTCGACATATAGCCATATAAAAGCTATAAATGAAATTAAAGGAATAGAAGCTAAAATACTACCAACTAAGCTACTACGTTTTGAAATCTCAGAAATTAAAACAATTATAACAGAAGTAGTTACAACCTTAATTATATAATACCACATGCTTTAATTTTTTTTATTGTAAAAGTAGTTAGAAAAAAGAAACAAAAAAGAAAATAATACTGAATAAAGCGAGTTTGGTTAAAATAACCAAACTCGCTCTCAAAAAAGTAACTATACTATTACTATTTGTTATTTTCCTGCTTGATTTAAAAATGCCTTAGGAAGTTGTTTTTTCCAAGCATATAAAAAAATGCCAATGGCATACAAACCTATATTAAAAATTCCAATCGAAAAGATACCAATTGAAAAGATACCAATCGAAAAGATACCAATTGAAAAAGTGCCAGCTGCAAATACGCCCATGGCATATTGTCCGGAGGCAAAATAGTTAAAACTATAATTACCTGCACTAAATAGGTTGTCATAAATGGCATTTAAAACAACTCCTGTAATTACAAGAGTAACTGCTGTTAATAAAATCCAATGTTTTTTCATTTTTTTTAAAGTTTTAAAAGATTAATAATAGTTGCATTCGCTTGAATTGCGATGCAATATTACTTCAAGATTTAAGAATATTAAAACTTTGGGGATATTTGGCTACTATTTGTGACGAAATGCAACGTGCTGTGATAAACTGAAAATTTTTGGGATAAACTGCAGATTATTGGCTAAATATTTAATTTTTCTTTTAAGCTTTTAGCATAATTGCGTGAAACAGGAATTTCTGTTTCTGCGTTTTTTAATACCAATCTCAAACCCTGTGAATTACCTTTTACTTGCATTATTTTATTGATATTTACCAAAAAAGCTCGATGACATTTGAGGATAGTAGCATAATTTTCGAGTTGTAATTCTATACGTTTTAGGGTAGAACGTAAAATACTGGTATCTAATTTATTATCAATTATAAAATATACTTCAATATAATTTCCGGTTGATTCAATATATAAAAAATCTGACAATTTTATTTCAAGTTTATCTTTTTGATTATCGGAAATTAAACAAATTGTTTGTTTTTCATCGGTTTCATCATTATGCTTTAAGTTGGCATTAATATCATGTGCTGATTTTAAGTTTTGCGAAAGCATATAATTCTGTTGCAATATTGTAAGCACCACAATAGGAATAATGCCTACAGCTAAGGTGTAAAACTGAAAAACAAAAAATCCGAGCCAACTCCAAAACGAAAAAATAACAGCAGAATACAAATAATTGCCAACGCCAATACTAAAGATAGTCCATATTAACCACAAAATTTGTTTTTTTAATGTCCACGATGATTCATTGAACCATTTTTTGAAGAAAAATAAAACAACAAATAGATTAATTGTCAATACAATAAAACTTATTAAACCATATCCGGTAATTATAAATGTTTTATATTGATGTTGAAAATTTCCCAAGCCAAAAGGCTGAAATACCAACATAAAAAGAGCAATAAATAAGCTAATAAAAAAGATAAGTCTCCATTTGCTTTCGAGCAGAGGGTATGGCTGGTTTAAGTACTGGTTTATCATTTTAAAATACCAATAATATTGGTATTAATTTTTTAATCCGACTAAATTAATACTGATGATTTTTTAGTATTACACTTTCTCTTTCTTTATATCCAAAGGCAATACTCCTGCCATTTCGCCAATTACATTTACCAATTCGGTACCTGTTGGGATTACAATTTTGGCATTGGTTTTCAACGAAGTTTCAACGGTTTCGAGTTTGCGTAAAAGTTGGGCATTACCTGTAAAATATTTGTCAGCAGCTTCATTTACCAACTTAATGGCTTCGGCTTCACCTTCGGCATGTAAAATCTTGGATTGTTTGTAGCCTTCAGCTTCTTTAATTTTAGCACGTTTTACACCATCGGCAACTGTTTCGGCAGCGGTAGCATAGTCGATAGCAGCTATTTTTTCGTTTTCTGCTTTAACTACTTTATTCATAGTTTCTTGCACATCTTTAGGTGGGTCAATTTCCTTTAATTCGGTACGTACAATTTCAATGCCCCAACTTTTGGTTTCTTCGCAAAGGGTTTTGTGTAATTCAGCATTTATTTTTCCACGTTCGCTATTGGCTGATTTTAAGGTTAATGTACCAATAATATTACGCAAGGTAGTACGGGCAAGGTTTACAATTTGCCATTTGTAATTATTTACATTGTACTGCGAATTTTTTACGCCATCTTCAGTGAAAACCAGGATTCGCGTAATTATGATATTTTCCAAGTCTTTCTATTAAACCTCTGTGGGTAGGACGGATAATTCTTATGCCTAAAAATAAAAGAATTAATACTCCGATAACGATTAATACAATTGATAAGTTCATTTGTGCTTCCATGTTTTTAATTTATTAATGTTAATATTTATTTTTTGTCAAAGATAATACAATAAATGCAAAAAGCACAAAAATTTAGTTGAAATATTCTGTGCTTTTTTTGTATGTTATACTAAATCGCCAACTGTTGCAATTGGCTCGGTATAAATGTTTCTAAACAATTTTGCTTTGCAAACCTATTAAGAACCAGTATAAAACAAAAGCGAAGTGAATTGGTTTAATTTTTTTGTTAGCCATTCGGTATTAATTCTGGCAGGTTTACAAAACCTGCCAGAATTGTAGAGATTATACCATTACTTATTACAAATTAGTTTGTTAGAATTTGGTATAATACTGATAGAGTAACTGTTATTGTCTAATTTATTGGACTATTACAGATACCGTATCGGTATTAAAGATTAATTTTAATTAATACCTTTCTTTAATTTAGAAAGCTAAAATAGATTTCTTAATAATTTCAACAGCTTCTCTTAATTGAGCTTCGGTAATTACCAATGGTGGAGCAAAACGAATAATATGTCCATGAGTTGGTTTTGCTAACAAGCCATTTTCAGCCATTTTTAAGCAAACATCCCAAGCTTCTTTTCCGTTTTTCGGTTTGATAATAATAGCGTTCAATAAGCCTTTTCCTCTTACTAATTCAATCATATCAGAGTCTATTTTGCCAATTTCTTCTCTAAATATTTTTCCTAAGTATTCGGCTTTTTCGGATAATTTTTCATCAGTAACTACTTGCAAAGCTGCCATAGCAACTTTAGCAGCCAATGGATTGCCACCAAATGTAGAACCATGTTCGCCTGGTTTAATGCAAAGCATAATATCATCGTTAGCTAACACAGCCGAAACTGGGATAACACCACCCGATAAGGCTTTCCCTAATATTAAAATATCAGGTTTAACGCCTTCGTGGTCGCAAGCCAATAACTTACCTGTACGGGCAATACCTGTTTGTACTTCGTCAGCTACAAACAATACATTTTTTGCTTTACATAAATCGTAAGCTTTTTTCAAATAACCAGCATCTGGAACATAAACACCAGCTTCGCCTTGAATAGGTTCAACTAAGAAACCAGCAACTGTTGGGTCTTCCAATGCTTTTTCCAATGCAGGAATATCATTGTAAGGTATTTTAATAAATCCAGGAGTATAAGGTCCAAAACCAGTGTAAGCATCTGGATCTGTTGACATTGAAATGATACTGATGGTACGTCCGTGGAAGTTGTCGTTGCAAACAATAATTTTTGCTTGATTTTCGGCAACACCTTTTTTCATATACGCCCATTTGCGGATTAATTTCAACGCAGTTTCGTCTGCTTCAGCACCGGTATTCATTGGTAATACTTTATCAAAACCAAAATACTCAGTAACAAATTTTTCGTAAGGACCTAAACAGTCATTGAAAAATGCACGTGAAGTTAAGGTCATCGTTTTTGCTTGTTCAATCAAAGCATTTACAATTTTTGGGTGGCAATGTCCTTGGTTTACTGCTGAATAGGCTGATAAAAAATCGAAATATCTTTTACCTTCAACATCCCATACAAAAGCACCTTCGCCTTTTGCTAATACTACCGGTAGTGGATGATAATTGTGAGCACCATAGTGATGCTCTAATTCCATGATTTGTTCTGATTTTGTCATAAACTTATGTTTTTTATTTATTATTTTTCAAATTTGACTGCAAAATTAAGAATTTAAGTCATCAAAAAAAATAATTATTAAAAGTCCGGAAACAAAAATAGTGAGTTAACAAAGAATCTTAAAAAATAGCAGTGGCATATAAAGTAATTACAAACTTAGGAAATAGCTTATTGTTATGCAAAGTCACTTTATAAACATTATGAACTTTTAAACTTTACAAACTTATTATTTCCTTTTTCCCTACCTTTGCAGCTAAATTATTGATATAATTGATGAAGAAAATTACTTTCATATTATTGTTTATTAATGTTTTAAGTATTCATTATTCGTGGTCGCAGCAAGCTGATTCTCTTTCGTTTCCAACGAAAAATCATATTAATGAAAAGTTTTTTGATAAATGGTATTTACATACTAATTTTGAACATTTTATAGATAATTACTACGATTTTACCATTCATCAAATAGAAACTACTGGCGATTTTTCGCAACCAACTCCTTACACTTTTTCCATCATGGGCGGAAGCTACAAATGGAATCAATATTATTTTAACGACTTTAAAATTAATGATTTATATTTTTCTGGTAGTGCATTGCATAAACCTTATATGTTCGACAATGATGTTGATATAAATATTTACAATTCAGCTATAAATTTTACACCTTCTCAAAATAATAAACAAAAAGCCTATATACAATGGAATCATGGCGCGTTGGGCGATAAATTGCCTAATCCTGATTATATTATTAACACCGTAACAGGACACGTTTCGCCTTATCAACGGCTTTATGGAACACCCATTGAATACCGCAAACGGGTAGAAGATAACATATTGCTGATGTTGCATAATATCATCGAAACCAAATATGGCAATTTGTATCAAAGTATTTACTTCAACGCTGGGCAACATAAGCTTACCGGCTTTGATTACAAAGGAATTAACAGCTATT
>CAYTJB010000002.1:0-28350 GCA_964437995.1 uncultured Bacteroides sp.
AGTCTTTAATAACCTATCAATACAACATGATTTGAAACGATATAAAAATTCTTGATGCTATTGAAAACTTGTCTTTAATAACCTATCAATACAACATGATTTGAAACTTGATATAAACTTTTCCAAAAGTACCTGTTAATATGTCTTTAATAACCTATCAATACAACATGATTTGAAACATGTTTAATAAGTTTACTAATAATCATATTAGTCTTTAATAACCTATCAATACAACATGATTTGAAACGATATAAAAATTCTTGATGCTATTGAAAACTTGTCTTTAATAACCTATCAATACAACATGATTTGAAACGCAGGATTCGCAAGCGGTAATATCCTTTATAGAGTCTTTAATAACCTATCAATACAACATGATTTGAAACGTACTACATGATTTTAAACTAAACAATGCCATCATCTGAATTATTTTCTAACTGAAATTACCTATCAATACTACATGATTTGAAACGTACTATATGATTTGAAGCAACTAATAAGGAGTAAAAAAAGTAATTGACAATAGCAAACGTGTATGTTAACATGGTTATTATTAATTCCATAATAGAAAAGAGAGAGTTAAAATAATGTTAAATAAAATATTTTACGCTAAACCTGAAGAAACTTACAGTGAACATGTATTTTCAGCTCTCTCAACTTTTAATAATTTCTATTCTGTAAATGAAAGAGAGATAAGAGAAGATTGTTTAAAAAATAATATCTCTCTAAAAACATATAAAGACTTAGCTATAATAACTATAACTTTACACGATATAGGGAAATCTTTAAAAGTATTTCAAAATAACATGATAACTGTAAGAGCTAATAAAACACCTAACTATGATATTAACTTTAGACATGAAGTAGCTTCTACATTTATTGCTCAAAAACTTCTACAGAATAATATAGGGAAAGATTACTTAGACTTAATACTTTTAGTAATACTAGGACATCATAAACAAATTAATACAACTTGCACATCTTTTCAAAAAGAAAAAGAATTAATAGCTGAATTAGATGAAGATTGTTTAGAACAAGGTATACAATTATTCAAAAATATATGTAAACAAAATAATATACTTACTCCTACAAATGATTTAACATTAACTGAATTTAGTTGGAATACTGATTTAAAAAAGCATATTTTAAAACTAACTCAAGAAACATCTTATAACCATTCATTATTCACACTATTAAAAACTACTTTAGTAATGTGTGATTGGTATGGTTCTGGACATATTTACTATGATTTAGATACAAGTAATATTAATTCTAGTAAAATATTAAATCTACTTCATAATAAAATAAATAATTTTAAATTAAGAGATTTTCAACAGAGTTCTTTTAATACAGATAATAACGTAATAGCTATAGCTCCTACAGGTTCTGGTAAAACTGAGGCTTCTCTTTTATATGCTTCTAAACAAATACAAGAGAATAATTTTAAAAGAGTCTTATATCTTTTACCTACAATGGTAACAAGTAATAGTATGTATGACAGAATATGTTTATTCTTCGGTAAAGAGAATGTAGGTTTACTTCATTCTACGAGTGGTATACATAAGAGTAAAACAAATGAAGAAGAGCATTTCTCTACGGATAGAGTATTTAGTAAACCCGTGTCAGTAGCTACTATAGACCAACTACTAAAAACAAGCTTAAAATTACCGAATTGGACTTTAATTGATTTTAATATGAAAAATAGTATTATTATTATAGATGAAGTTCATTGCTATGATTACTTTATGTTGTGTCTTTTAGAAGAGACAATAATAAAGTACTCTAAATTAGGATGTAAATTTTTCATAATGTCTGCTACTTTACCTAAGAAATTAGAAACTTTTCTACAAGGTGCTTTGTCATCAAGTAAATATAATACTAAAATATTGAGAGATATAGAGCTTTTAAAATTAAGTAGAAATACTATAAATGTTTATGATAATGATATGTTCTTAGATAAAGATACAGTAAATCCATTAATATTAGATAGAATAGCTAAGAGTATTCTACTTAATAAAAAATTAATTATATCTACAAATACTATTAAGAGATGTAAAATTATGTATAATGAGATTAAGGACTTGCTAATACAAAGTAATTCTAATAAAGAAATAATGTGCTATCATTCAGAATTTTCTTCTAGTGATAGAAGTATTAAAGAATCTAAGATATTAAATAATGAAATAGACATATTAGTAGCAACGCAAGTTATAGAAGTATCGTTAGATATAGACTATGATGAAATGTTCACTGACTTAGCCCCTATAGATAGTTTAATACAAAGATTTGGACGTATTAATAGAGCTAGAAAAAAGCTGAATACTTGTGTAAATGTTTTTCACTTTGATGAAGACTATAAAGAAAATGACAATACAAAGATATACGATAAGACAATACTTATAAATACTTTTAATACTTTAAAAGAGTATAATAATACAAGATTATCAGAAGAGTCTTTACTACATTTAGTAGATGAAGTTTATAACAATGTTGATATTAAAAATAGTACTAAATACTTGACTTCTACTAGAATGTTAAAAAATATAAAAGATAGTAATAATTGTTTAGATACCGTTATAGGAACTAAGAGTGATAGCAGTATAGAAGCCTTTACAAGACAGATAGATTATATTAAAATAGATTTTATCCCTAATGAGTTAAGGAAACAGTATGATAAACTTACTACTAAGGAGCAATATAAGTATAATAAATTACATGCTGTACCAATGCCTTTATGGCAATATGACAAATTAGGGGATCTAGGATTACTTGAAGTACTTTATAATTCTGAGGTAGGTTTAATAGTACCTCAATAATAAAGTATTATGATTATATAAATTTTTAGGGAAATAGGTTGGGATATAAAAAACTATAGATAAATATGGAAATTTTTAGTTATTTATAGTAGAAAATATATTTAATTAAAACACTTGACTTAATTGTTCGAGTGTTTTATAATATTTAAGTAGAAATAAATAAATTAATAAGGAATTATTCACACTAATGAACAAAATAGAAGAAAAGAAATTAACAGTTAAAGAAACAACATGTAACGGTTTAGGATGGATAACAGAATTAAGTGATGGAACTAAAGCTTTTTCTACTGATAAAGACTTGTCTATAGAACGTGCTTTTTGTATAGCTAATAATGTTACATCTTCAGGGTTTATGGAAATAAGTTACTTAGATGTAAACGCTTACTCAACAATATATATACCTAGGCAGTATTTGCTTAATGAGTTAGATATGTCTATAAATGATATAAGGAAGCTTAAATGTAAGCGTTACCCTAGTCAATACAAATCAGCAATAGATTATAAAGCTGTAGATGTATATAATAAGTTAGTAGATATATATTGTACACCTGTATTTAAAAATAAAGTTAGGTTAAGTGCGAAAGATTTAGCTCAGAAAGTTTATAAGTACATTATTATTCAAGCTAATATAGTAGAGTTAGATTAATATGTTGGGAAGCTTATAATGCCTACAGATGGTTACACTAGATTATACATATGGAGAAGAGATCCAAAAAGTATAGATATATCAGATTTAGTAACAAAATGGTTAATACCAAAATGGTTAGGACAAGCTAGTGGAGGGAGTTACTTTTATAAGAGTCAGCTAACTATGCTGGTCTCAGAAGACAAACACTTACTAATGCTAGTTAATATGTTATAAAGATTGGAGTGCTATACAATGCCTACAGATGGTTATGCAAGGTTACAAGCATGGAAATATTATGTGTTTATAGGTCCATTAACCTTACCACTAGGATGGTTAGATGGACCTCTTACTAGTAGATGGGGCGGAGCTTCTTATAATAGTCATATAATACAGCAATTATCAGAGAACTTACACTTACGCTTACTAGTAAACACATTATAAGAGAGGTGACGAATTGGATTGGAACTTATTCAGAATGAAAATACAATTATTAGCAGTACTTAAGAATACTACAGAAGATAAATTAAAAGAAATGAGATTAGTAAATATAAAAGAGCAATTAAAGAAATTAAATTTAATATAACTAAAAATACTCTTATTATGTAATAAGAGTATTTTTAGTTATATAGCAAGTCATTTAAGACCTGTGTTTTATTAATTATGTATATTCATTTAAAGATTTTATTTAAGAGACTAATTTTTCCTAAACTCATCCTCAGCTCTTCTACCTTTCTTCTTTTTATTAGTTAATTTACGCTTAATTTTAGTTAATATAGAATTACTTACCTTATCAGGTACTCTTATAGCTGTTCTTAAACTACTTTCTTTAAGAGACTTTCTAATAGACCCACTATTTAATAAATAACCTACTTTAACTGCTAATAATAAAGAATCTTCTATCATTAATAGGAGAGGGTTTAGTGTATTATTTTCTTCAGGATTACTTAATATTCTAGGTATAGACATACTAAAGTTATCTAATATAGTAGTATCTTGCAATATCTTGTCTTGTACTTTTAATAAGATAGCACCTAAATGTTCTTCGATTAATGCTTCGTCTTTTAACTCCAATAATTCTGGCAGAGTTTTCTCCATGTTATCTACTATATAATCCTCTACAAAATACTGACTCTCTAATTGTTTATTCATATTATATATATATCTCTATTTTATAATTACATTATTGATTTTATGTACACAACTAAAAATATAATGCTAATAACTATAATACACAAGAAAAAATTCTCTAGGAGTTTTACTTGTATCTTATGTTTTCTTAACTGTACATGTATTAAACCATCCAAGTTATCAGGTTCTGCTTTAGCTGCTAAATGCCCTTTCTTTATTACTTCTTTTATCTTCTTATTATCTAGTTTAGCCTTGCTCTCCTTCTCTTGTTTGTCTTTATTAGTATCTTTTAATTTAACTTCTTCTAATTGTTTTAATAAATGAGCTATTGTCAAAGCGGTTTTAGACTCTATAGAGTCTATTACTACTTCAACTTTTTTAAACTCCGAAAAAGACATTTTTTCTTTTATAAGGTCTTTTAAGTATTCTACCTCTACAGGTCTTTCTAACATATTAATACACCTATAATTATTTAACTTATATTTATTATATCATATTAATAATTAAATGTAAAGCTTTATTTTCAATCAATTTTACCATATGTACAGGAATATAACATACAGGTATACTTGAACCTAGTATAGAAACACTTTTATTATTGGCTATTAGACATACCTCGTATGTCCTTAAAGGGCGCTTACAACATACGAAATTGCAACTATCTTTTAATACTGCTTCCAAAGCTTCTTCGAGTGTAGTTATCCTTAACATCATAATAAGTACCTCACAAAGTGTTTATTAATAGAAGTATACTATTGCCCCAAATTAGTGGAGAATAGATACGGGGAAAACCTGATAAGTTTAACTCTGAGTTGTGTTTTATCTCCATTATTTCTTTATAAATTGTTGTACTCATAAATCTTAACCTTTACATGAACTCTTCAGGAGGTATTGCTAATATATCATCTAACTTATTTGTAATATTTTGTAAATGTGTGAATCTTTGAGAAAGATAATTACATAAAACTGCTGATATATGTTTATTAGAGGTATTTCTTTTACTGTAATTATAATTGCAAAAAATAACTTCTAAGTCTATATCATTATTTTCACAATAATTCTTAATATACTTTATTTCATGTTGCTTTCTTAAATCAGATAAACAAAATAAATTATTATCTTTATTTAATTCCATTTGTTTAAATACTTCTTTACAAAATATATCTTCATCTAATTCAATAAGAGATTGACCTACCTCTTCTAATAATATTCTTCCTGTACTTGCTGTTTGAATAACATTATTATTAAGGTTTAGACAAACAGGAGCTAATTTAAATTTCTCATATTCATCATGATTGAGAGGTTTCCATCTTAAATATCTCCATGTTAATTCTCTTATTTTACCTGCTAATGCTAACTCTAAGTAGCCCTCTTTTAGTAAGTTCTGAACAGCTGTACTTTTACCACTTTGTTCAGAACCCATAAAACATAATAATTTTTTACTCATTTTTTACTCACTTTATTATATTATAATGTATTTATTAGTAAATGTAACTGTGCATCTCTAGATATTTTACCATATATTTTATATAGACGTTCTTCTAAGGAAAGATACATGAATATTTCATCTTCTGTATGTGTTACTACACATAAATTGTAGTCTAATAAATGAGCTATTGTCAAAGCGTTAAGTTCAACACTTCTTATAGCTTCTTTATAATTTTCTAATTTTTCTGGGTATATATTTAAATAAGACAATTTAATATATTCCTAATATTTAAGCACATTACCATTTATTAAACTTATTAATTGATCTAACTCTACATCTATTATACTAGGAATATTAGATTTTGTCAATAGTAAATTATTGTATATTAGAGTTGTTTCTAATAAATAACTTGTTATTCTAAGTTCGCCTAATTTAGGATTCTTAGCATATTCTTCTGTAGTCCTTATGAAAGGGTAGCAAGAAATATTATCTACTCTATCTAAGATTTTTATTAAAAATAATTCTATATCAGTATCTAGCAGAGTCTTAAACTTCTCTTTCATATACATTGACCTACCCATAGCATTCTCTTTTTCAGGAATGTTTGTGAGTAAGTGAATACCTTTGAATATGTTATATTTAAATGGGGATAAGTCATCTTTTAAGAGTTTTAAAGGTACATCTTCTATAATATCGTGTAATAAAGCTATAATTACTAGCTCATACTTAAAATGGTCTTCAGTATACATTCTTTTAATATATTTAATAACTTCTATAGCTAGTCTAAGACTATGTATTCCTATATTATCTTCTTTATCATAATCTCTACTTACTGAATATAAATGCTTTTCTACTAGAGATATAGTATAAGATACTTCTTGCTTTATTTTTTCATTATTAGGTAGTTGTCTCATTATTTCATTTTTAAGATATTCTTTGTCTTTAATGATTTCTTTGTGTTTAATAATTCCTTGCATATTTCTTCCATTCTATTATAACATATTTATTAGTAGTTGTAAATACCTATTTTGAAGTAGTTCTATCGAGAAAGGTGTATATAATTCTACATATTGAGCAAGATACCCGTATATCGGAAGATGTCCTACTGACGCTAAGCCTACTTCGTAAGTTCTTAATTCAAAAGGTACGTGGTGCATTGATCTTATATCATATTTAACTACTTTTGAAGCTTCTTTTATAGTTTTTATTTTTGTTACATAAATAAGTTCTAATAAAGCTTCTTCTATAGTTCCTATTCCCATTATATGAACCTTATTATAATGTGTTTACTAGTAATCGTAAGTGCCTATTTTGAAGGAGTTTTACCAAGTGGTAAGGTGCATATTCTGCCCAGCTATAATTAACGCCTATTCCTATTGCACATACTTCGTAAGTTCTCAACTTGTTAGGTATAGTGTGCATTAACCATATATCTTGTTTAACTACTTCTAAAGCTTCTTCTACAGTTTTTATTTCCACAAACCATACTCTCTAACTTCGTCTAAAATATCTTCTCTAAGCTTATCAGATACTTCTGGAGGTAATTTATTTATTAAATCTTCCGTTGTTACTCTATTAGATAGTTTCTTTCTAAGAAGTTTTAGTTGAATCATTTTATCAAATAATTCCCCAATATCTTCTTCTAATTCTCTAAGAGTATTCTCATCTTGCTGTTGTTCAAGTTCTTGTGCTATAACTCTCTTTAAAATAACATCTATATACCTATCGTAAGAACCTTCATAAATTACCCATGAGTCTTGTTTATACTTATTAGTTAAAGTCAGCTTTCTAGGCTCGTACTCTTCCTCTTGTATTACTAAATTACCATTATGGTTTAGGTAAATTTGTAGTCTTTCTTGTGATACTTTAGACCATCTATCAATAGTAAAACTACATCCTGTTTCTTCCATAAATGTAATTGCTTCTTGATAATTCATTTATTTAATCCTCCTCTTAATAAGTTAATATCCATTTTTTAATATAACATCCATAAGGGACTAAAACTCTTAATAAGTTATCCTTATGTATCTTTAACATCTTACCATATTGGAACTTTAATGTCAAGTAGTTTACATCATCTAAAACTAATTCTGTATTATTTAATTGTAGATAAGTATTAAAATCGTGTTTATCTTGGAGTCTATTTACTGTAGGTATTTCCATTTAATTGTCTCTCCATCATAGTGTGTTTATTAGTAGTTGTAAGTCTTTATTTATAAGTAATTCCCAGTAGCACTTAGGAGAATTCAAGGCTGGTCTGACATCGTCACTATCAGGAGCCATAAGACACAAATTATAATCCCTGAAATGTGGGGGTGTATCAGCTAACACAAACCCATGATATTTTGCAAGAATTAAACATAACTTGTAATCTATAATATTATTAGGGACATTCTCTAAGAAATTACTATCTCTATAACACATCTCTAAAGCTGCTTCATATGTTATTGGTAAGAAAGTTTCAGTTGTACAGAACATGTAGACATTTCCTTATGGTTTGTTATTATAATCATTAAGATCTTTAAGAAGTTGGGCTGCCCAAATTTTAAAGATAGCTAAGTCAGTATTTTGTACTGGTTCTAACATACCTTTACTAGTAGAGTACTGAGCTATAATTCTAAATCCCTGTGCAGAAAAGTCTTTATTAGGCTCTACCCTCGGTTCTTTAGGAGCTTATATAGTTGGAAATACTGGTTCATGCTTAATACTTTTATATGTATTCAATCTACTATTATTTGTTTCTAGACCGAATAAAGGTGTGGCTTGCTTTGTAGGTGTGTACTCAATATAGTTTGCAAAAACATATTGTCTTTTAAGAAAACCTTGTCTAGTCAATTTATTAGCTATTTTAGTATCTACTGTACCTACGCAAAAAGTAAAAGATATTTCTGCACTTATTAATTTTAGTATATATGTTAATGCTCTGCTTTCTTTACTCATAATGCTTAATCCTCAATAAATAGTTTCATATCTTTCTTAGTAAGTTTAATACTATTATCTCTACAAAATTTATTAAAAGAAGCAGTATCAATACTAGATGTGTTTAACTCTTCTAAATTAGGTAAATCTTCTATAGGTGCTAGTATGCCCATTATATTAACACTTTCTGTATTATATAAATCTTCTAAACTATTTGTACTGAGACATTCTTGTATAGCTTTTAATCTATATTTCTTAGAACCATAATTAGATGTTTGTATCATTTCATCTAAAATATCGGATACAAATCCATTATTTATTGTTCTAGGGTCTTCTCTAAGTATATTTAGCATTAATACTAAACCGTTTATTTTATCTATATTATTCATTCTTTGAACCCCTTTTATTTATTTAACCTACTTTATTATATTAGCATTAAAATTATATAATGTCAACTATTTACTTCAATAAATTATGCTTAATAATGTGTTTTAAGTCATTCTCAAAATAACCTATGTACTTAAGCTTATCAGTACAATTCCAAGCATGTCTTAATACCTCGCTCATGTTAAATTCTTTTTCGTCAAAAGGTCTTTTAAAGTTTTTTGTACTTCCACCTATAAGACAAAATTGTTTTCTAAAAATTTTATATATGTCTTTTAAATCTTTTAGTCTAGGTACTCTTCTTGTGCCTATCTTTTTTTCGGGTATTTTATATACTCTTTCCTGCAGTCTATCGAGTCTCCTCTCACGCTTAGTCTTATAACGAGCATAGTTAGCAAAAGTCCGTGAGCCAACGTAGCTGTCCCAACAATCCCCAGGGTCATCTTGTAAGTTCTGAGAATACAATTGAACTTCGTATAAATCTAGATTTACTGTTTTTCTTAATTTATTATAAGCTCTTCTAGCATCGTTTGGATTTAAAAAATAATAATCATCACCTTCATATTTAGGTATAAGAGTGTTGTCTTCGTGTGGAAATAAGTCTATTGAATATCTCTTTAACATTTTATTTCCTTTTTATTTAACTTCACTTTATAAGCATAACATAGTATTAATTTAATTGCAACTACTTTTAATAAAAAATTTGTATTTTTTATTACTATCTAATATGAAATTTAATATCTCAGTTTAGTTCTTTGTTTGTACCCTACAAACAAAGATGTGCTTGTTGACGTCAGTACCTTTCTATACAATTCTTCGTAAGGTATCCGTAGAGGTATAGTACCTGACTCATAAGCTCTCGCATAAGCACGTGGGTGCCAACCTTGTTCTACTTCTCTTGCCCTACTATTACATAATACTTCAGTTAGTTCGTCTAGTATTACTACGTCTATATCTTTTGTATCTCGAAGTAAGTCTTGTATGTATTCTAACCTATAACAATGTACTACAGTTATATTAAGGTTGTTCCTTAACTTATCAATTCTCGAATCATGACACATATCCGTAGAGATATATAGCACTTTTAAACCTTGGTTTGCTTTAAGATGTGCTATTTGCATACACTTTTTACTAATACCGCCCCAACCGTAAACTACCTTAACGTCTGTACCTATCATTTGTCTATACAAAGGAGATTCTGATGCATTAATTTTACATACGTTTATAGACATATTATTAAATTTTTCCTCTTTTATTTAAACTATACTATTATTTTACCACTACTATAGATAAGAGTCAAGCTTTTATTAATAAAAAACTCTACTTAAATTAGTAAGTAGAGTAATCAAAGTTAAATAAAAGGAATAGCAGTTTTTTATTTTTGTGAGTGAACTGCAAAAACACGGAAAATTGTTTAATTCATTACTCGTATTAAGGAGAAACTCCTAATAATTTCATATTACTAGTTAAGCTTATAACATCATTAACTTTAAAGTACTTCTCCGCACCCTTAGCCATACCCTCAGAAAATTCTTTTTTAATATCTTCTGCTGTACGAATCCATCCTAATAGTCTTGAGCATTCTACATTCATTGCTTTTGCAAATTCTTTATTGAATTTTATATGTGTATTTCCATTTAAATAAACTTTATATTCAAATAAATCTTCTCCGTTTTCTAGATAAATAAAATAAGGTTTGCCTGTTTTTTCAGGTATTTGTTTTTCACCTACTTTAAACCCTAAATTATTAGCAATTACACAAATATCATTTATAAATTTAGTATTATCCCAGTTATCTAAACTGCCATTATAATTTGATTTAAATAAAGAACTACAAATAATTCTATACTCTAAAGTGTAATGGCTAGGTTTCTCATCATAATTCCAAGAATTATGTCTCCATTTATCTCTAGCAAAAACTTTTTGGTTAGACTTATACATTTTAATATTGTCGGGGGCTGATAGTTTCTTAAAGAAATCAAGTAATTGACCATTGTAATAATCTTTAGCATTTTTTAATACCCATATTATCAAAGGGTAAATATTTTCTATTGTAAAATCTACCGTTAGTAAATTAGTAAATTTATTTAACATTTCTTTTCTCGTAGTTGAAGTTAAGCGATCCGTAATTTCAGTCATTTGTTCAAAAACCATTTCCCAGTATAAAATTTTCAAACTTTTTATTTTTTGTATCAATGCTCCTTTAATAGAAGCTTTACTAACACCGAAAGTTTCTAATACATCTTCAGGAATAGTTATAATGCTTTTTAAATGCTTTACTAAAGTTTCCATTTCATTATTATACATTTCTACAAGCATTTTAGCTTTACTATCTGAACTAATTAATTTATTTTTAATTTTTTCTTTATCATTACTGTATATTTTATTAGCTTCTGCTTC
Organism: uncultured Bacteroides sp.; assembly: GCA_964437995.1. Classification (GTDB taxonomy): domain Bacteria; phylum Bacteroidota; class Bacteroidia; order Bacteroidales; family JACABE01; genus JACABE01. The sequence continues at coordinate 11,705 of CAYTJB010000002.1, forward strand.
GTGTGTATTTTCTCTATCTCGCATAGGAAAAGTTTCATCAAACCAAGTTCCGAAAGCACTATAATTTATGTCTTCTAAATCTTTATTTACTCTACCATATTTAGTACTTGTATAGGATTTGTCTATAAATAAAATATCTACTATTGCTCTTGCTGACCTTTCTGCATTTAAAAAATCAAAGTTAGCTAATACTTTATGAGAGGAACTATTATTTTCAATATACTTAACTAATTCTTCATCATCTTTCCATCTTTGAGGTATAACTAAATAGATATATTTACAATTACCTTCGTGAACAATTTTCTTTGTCCATTCCTTAAATTCAGAGTAGATGGGATTGCAAAAAATAATATCTACTTTTTTATCTATTAGAGTTGTTTTATGAAAATCTGTTCCTAAACATATTATATCTTTATCAAATCTATCAATAAGTATTTTAGATTTTTCAATTGCATAATATGTTTTAAGATTTAGTACTGCCCCTCTAAAATAATCGTATTTATCATAATTTGATTTATCATCTCTAATAACTTGATTATATTTTTCTAAGTAAGTTTTAAAATTAGTTGTACCTGCCCCTATATCTAATACCGAAAAATTACTACCTCTATAATTTGTGAGCATATGGTCATATACAGTATTAAGCATGTCGGGAGAGGTCGGGTATATTTCGTGATCTTGACCATTTTCTTTTAACTCAACTATTAAATTTTTAAAACCTTGTTTCATTTAAATACCCTTTTATTTAACTTACTTTACTATCTTAGCATAGTATTTAATTAATTAATTGCAACTATTTATTTGTTCTTCATATTGAACACATAACATGTCTAGGTATCTGCTACCGTATTCTGATTTAGGGTATTTACTAGCTAACTCTTCTTCAAGGAAGTTATTTTCCCATGCTCTATCTCTTTTTTCTGAGAAATAACCTTCACAAAACATAAGTAAAAATTCTTTGTCTGAAATACTGATCCCACCATTAAACCCTTGTGTGTATGTACAATAAACTGCTTTCATACATTGTACTGCTTCTTCAAAACTTAATTTTTTATGCGTTCTTAATACAGACATTAGCCATCTTAGAGCATCTTGAGATTTAGCGTTTACTTGTTTTTTAATGTTTTCTTCATAATGTTTTAACCCATTAGCCAATGCAAGCATAATTTCACTTTGATTTTCAGGATAAGTCTTCACATATTCAGTTAACATACTCTGGAATACTACATGAAAATCTACATTTTTAAACATACATTCTGTTTTTAATTTATCTAATTCTATATTGTTACTCATTTACATTACCTTTTTGTTTAACTTACTTTTATATAATAACATACTATTTAATTAATTGCAACTATTTATTTGTTTTTTAGTAATGTTGATATACACTCTTTTATGTTGATTAAAGTTTCATTAGCATGAAAGAATCTACGACCATCCCTCTCAAGACGAACCTAACCTTGTGAAGGTCTATCGTACTTATTAAGCTGGAACTGTATATCTATTAAGGTGTCTTTGTATTTATCTCTCTATTGTTAAATCCATTATTATCTTATTTAACTCTGTCAATTTATCCATCTAAATACCTCCTTTAATTATTTAACTCTCCTTTATAAGTATAACATAGTATTAATTTAATTGCAACTACTTGCTTATTTAGTTAATTGTCGGGAAAAACTTCTAATATTATATATTCAGAAAATAATACTAGTCAACTTAGAGAATTATTAACTCTGTTCAGAAACCCTTGTATGTGGGAGTGCTCAGGAGACTGTAATAAGCAAATCCTAAAAGGTATGTTAGAATAACTAAGAAAATGCCGAAGGTTATTAAGGGTGTATTAGTAATATCAAAACCTCCTATATTTTCATAAGGTACTATTTCAGAACTTTTATCATATAATATATCTAAATCTTTAGCTTTAATAAAATACTTTTTATAATAACTTTTCCTATCGTCTTTGGATAAAGTATTTATCTCTCTTTTTGTAGGTGTTGGTAATATTAATATATCTTCGCACACATACTTAATTATAGTGCTATGAAATTCTGGAGTATAGTGGATCAGGTAATGGTCTCGGTATATCTCATAAAAAAATTTATTATGAATCTTTTCCAATGTTTTTACATTGAGTTTTATTCCTAAATATTCTCTTACGATACTTTGTATTTTCCTTATATCTCTATAGTCTACCATTTATGTAACCCCTTTCATTATTTAACTTTACTTTATGAGTATAACATAGTATTAATTTAATTGCAACTACTTTTAATAAAAAAAAAACTCTACTTAAACTAATAAGTAGAGTAGTCCTAGTTAAATATAAAGGTCCGTAGTTTTTTGCAAAAATGTGAAACTACAAAAACCCTACGTTAATTTTAATTATTTAATAAATCTTGATGTTCTTTTGTTAAAGTAATATTAGGTATGTCTTTTATATAAGTCATATTAAGTTTAAGGTTATCATTTCCTTTTAATAGTTTTAGAATTTCGGTATTTTGTTTTGTTATTTTATCAGTTAAAGCGTTTACATTGAGCAGAGTAACTAAAGCTATTGAGAAAGTGATTAGTATCAAGAGTAAGTTAATACTATTCCATTGTTTAAGTGTTTGCATACATGTAAAATTATATTTCAAAATATTTTTTGTTTCTTTCATTTACTTATCCCCGTTTATTTAACCTACTTTATTATACTGCCATCAAAATTATGTAATGTCAATGTTTTTATTAGAGAGTGTTTATCAGTAGTAGTAGTGGCTTATTCCTAGCTAAGCGATGATATTTTTCATTGAGACTTCTATCAAACCTCTTAACAAAATAGAATCTTTCTAAATTATTATAATATCTTACTAAATGTAAATACATGATTTAATTCTCTCTAATAGATAAATCAAACATTTCAACTACTCTAGGATGATTAGAGGTTAATTCAGATATATATTCTTCTGCTTTTGTCCTATCGTCAAAAGTTTTTACTGGAACTTCATTACCGCCAGACTTACTACTTTTAACTACTGTATATTGTTTAGTAGACATAAGTTCATCGAGAATAACACTGGCGGTAGTACTGACTTTTGTATCTAATAACATTTTCTCGTAACTATTTGAACCTATACAACACTCTGCACATGTATATATTCTTTCTATAAATAATTGGAAATATGCAGTAGTATAAGCTTCAGGTGTTGTCTCTTTAACAATATTTTCTAAATATTCTTCCACAACTTCTTCTACTACCAACTCTTCAGCTAAACCTTCAGCAATAGGAAGTATAGGGTCATAGTTCAGATTAGGTACATTATATAGTACTTTTAATAATATTAATTCTTCGGGTAAATTAGGGTTATGTAAGAGGTAGCTAACCATAAATTTATAATATATGAGTTCTTCTTCTGTCTTCCAGTCTAAGTTTATCGTAGCAATTCCGCCACTTATAAAGTCAGGTTTTTGTGGATTCATTTTTAACATAGAATTATCTATATAACTACATATATTAGATAATTTGATAGGTAGAGGTGTTCTATCTAAATTAAGACTTTCTAAAGAATACTCTTTTAAAATATCCATTATAACTTTTACATATTTTGCTTCAGTAGTATTAAAATTTTTCGTATCTTTTATATTAAAATCATGTAGTAGTAGTTCTTTTAAAATATCGGGTTGTGTAGTCATAGTATCTAAATAACTTAAAATACTGCTTTCTTCTGAAATTAAAGTATTTATATAATATATTTTTTCAGGGGTATCTACAAACTTTCCTTTAAGTCCTAGTAAATCTATAACTAATTTATATTTATTTCTATTATTCTTTAAAATAGTATAAAAGTATCCGTCAATCTCAATCTTCTCTTTAAAATTCATAAATGTTTCCTCTTAATTTAACTATGTATTCATTATAACATATTAACTAATAAAAGTAAAGCTTTGTTTTTAACTACTCCTAAATAGAGACGGGGTACATGATACACTCTACCTTTACTCCGTTCTACTATTTTTAAAGATACTTCATAAGTTCTTAAATGCTCAGGAATCCTATGAAGGGTTTGAGTATAGTCTTCTACTGCTACTAAAGCTTCTAGTATATTTGTTATATTCATTTTATTAATTTCCTTTAAGTTAATTATAACATATTAATTAATAAATGTAAAGCTTTGTTTTTAATGAGATTTCTTTGAGGTAAATGAAAAGGTAAAAACATATTGTTCTTTATTAGGCACAGGTTGTAATCTATGAAGTTTATAGGTATGTAATATACGCCATGTCTATTATTTTTACAAAACTCTAAAGATTCTTCATAAGTAGTAATACCATCCCCACTAAGTTCCATAGATTCTTCCATAAATACTTTACCTTCCTTACTTTTATTATAGCATATTAACTAATAAAAGTAAATGTTTATTACTAACTACTTTCTGCCATTTTTTAGGAATTAGGTGTTCTAAAACATATTTTGTATAACGGTAAGGGCAACAAACAGCCGACCAGTAAAAATTATAAAGCAAATATCAACCCCCCCTTTTTTTTATATTATACTACATCTTATACTATTTGCCAAGTAATAAAAACTCTATTTAAATTAATAAATAGAGTTTTTATTATGCTTATTAGTTAATATTTAGTCTAAGACTTTACTCATTGTTTTAGGATCTATAGCTACACATGAATAATAAGTACCTTCGGGGAATGCCATATTACCATGTTCTCTATGTGTAATTAGAAATGGTTCACTTGTTACAATCTTTTTGTAAGAGTATGTACTACGTCTACCTTCCATTACATTAAACTTACCGTCTTGAATTACCACTTGACCAGTTCCTACAATTGCGTGGTCTCCTGTCATTGCAATGCCTTCTTGTAGATTCATATTACTAGCTACTTGTAATGAGTCTGTTTTATTCTTGTCTATAAAGTTATATAGAGGGGTATTTTCGGGTGCTACCCATATATCACCTTGAGCTAACATAATACATTCACCTTTTAATGTTTTATTTACTACTGTGAAAACATCAGTTGGGTTTTTTGCAAAAATCTCAATAAGCTCATTAATAGCACTATTACTATAAGTTTCTGTACTCTTGTTTAAACTACTTGTAAAGTTTACTAGAGATTCTTGTTTAGACTCGTGTTTTTGTTGTGTAATTAAATTCATTTTTTGTTTACCTTTTTCTTTCTTTTTTAATTATTTGGATTACATACTAAACTATAACATATTAATTAGTAAATGTAAAGTACTATTCCTAAAAATATCCCTGTACTTAGAATTGGTATGCTCTATTCCTCCCTTGTGGCTGTTATGTGCCAATAGATACAGATTATAATCTTTTAGATGTTTAGGTACTCCTAGTAAACACCAATTCCCTTGTTTAATAGACCTCAAAGCTATTTCATATGTTACAATTACATTGTTTTTTACTATCACCCTACTTGACCTCTAAAAAATTAACATCTTACTATGGTTAATTTACTATCATCAGGATTAGCTCCGAGTGTACTAATACTCCACCATGCTTTAATATAGCTCTCATAATTACTTTTCTCATAAAATTTATTACTAGACAAGTTATTTAAAGATAGTTCGTTATAATAGATTCTACCTGTACTAGGACAAATATATCTAATGAACAAAAGAGTTTTATCATGTACTGATTTTTCTAGTATTTTATAGTTATCCCCCTTAATTGTTAAGTCTGCTTTTATTTCTAAACCTTTACTATCTATATCTAATTTAGAAGATATAATTTGTCTTAAATCATTATTAGTAATATCCTCTAAATCTTCTAAATCTAAGTTCTTAAAATCGCAGAATTTAGTGTCTAAATAATTTGCGTCTACTCTAGGACTTCCTGTATTATCTATTATAGGTATTACCGTAAAAGAAGTTAAGTCTGAGTTAGGGATAAATAAACCTATATTTACTACATTAAACTTATTATTTAATACTTCATTTTTGTTGAAAGTATAACCTACAAATAAGTTATCGTATACAGCATTTATCTTATCTCTTAACGGAAATTTCAATAACATACACTTGTCTAAAATATCTAATAAATTATTATTAATATGAGAGTCTTTAATCTCAGGATTTTCTTTTAAGAAATCTTTTGTTAACTGTATAGGTGTCTCCATCTCTTCTAAAGCTTTACTAACCATTTCAGAAATATCTGATTGTGTTGTAAAATCTTTTACTAAGTCTATTAATTTACTCTCTAGTTCATCTTTTGTCAACTGCATGTGTTTTTCTCCTATTTATTTAATCTTTTACTATATTAACATCTAATCTATAGCATGTCAACTAAAGTCTGAAAGACTTTATAACTATTTATTATTTATCACGAACAAATATAGGATGATTACATGTTGTAAATTTTTTGAACGCTACGAGGTCATTATCAAAGAAAGAGTACACAAAAGTTTTATCATTTGAAAAATCAATAGCTGTTGAGCAACATGGGATCGCTTTCTTTGATACTCCATCTTCCTCAGTCCTTACTATTAAACACTCTCTTATACTAGCCCTGCGTTTCATTCTACCAAAACCAGCTATTTGTTCGTTGCAAAAATCTTGTATATCTTCTAAGGCAACGTCTTCTCTGAATAAATAGTAGTGCCTATAGTCATTAAGCATACATACCACATCACACGTGCTTTTATAGACATTTACAATGGTATAATCATTATGTAGTGTTAATTTACTACTCATATTATTTTAAACTCCTATATATATTAGCATTTAATTTACATTATGTCAAGTAAAGTCTTTAAGACTTTATAACTATTAATTATTAAATACTTTCTACATTTCCTATAATATTATCAGACATGTTTCTAAAAGCTTCTTGAGCTTCTCGTAAACTTTTATCTAAATAATCAGACTGTTGTTTTATTAAAGTTTCTATCTCACCTGAATTGTTATCAAATATTTCATATAAATCATTTACAACTTGATTATCTTTTCCTAAAACATAAGCTAACTTTTTAATGCTCTATTGTTTTCTTCTAAATATTTAAAATTAAGTGCCATAATTATCCCCTAATTAACCCAGTTATATTTTTCATTATAAAAATCAGCTTTAATATTTTGATTAATTAGCTTCCATTTATAAAATTCTCTATAATTATTTATAACTCTATCTACATCAAAGCATTCTTCTTTGTGCTTCAGGTCTGGGAAAGGGTAACTCTCCATGCCTCTAAATATAGCTGATTGAATGTCTATGTTTTCTTCTATTTCATTCCTATTTACACATATTAAATTTAAGTAACTGTTTTGTACGAATAAAATATATTTCTTATAGAGTTTAGTTTCACTTACTTTTTTATTACTAGTATTTTCTACCCATGCTAGAAATAAAGCATTCATAAACATTTTAAACCAGTTAAGGTTTCTATAGTCTTTTTCTAACCATTCTATAAGCTCAGCACCTTGTTTTATAGGTTTATCTAAGAAATCTTTTACTATGCCTTGTTTATGTAATAATGTAGAATAAAGCTGTAATGCTTCTATAAGCATTTTAGGGTTGTGCTTTTTAACGTGCATTTGTGCTGATAGGAGAGGACATCCAGCTAACATAAAAATATTCATTACTACTGCTCACTTTTTAAATATTCTATAACCATATCAATTCTAGATTTAAGTTTTTCTAAATCTTCTATGTTAGGATTCTCAAACCTGTAACTACCCATTATAAGCGTGTAGCCGTCCTGCCAATGCTCTTCAATCCCTATCTCAAAGTACGGTGTATTTACTTTAATCTCCATTTTATTTTATCCCTTATCTAAATAATAATCTAATAAGATATTCTTTTTATCTGCTTTTACTAAAGCTTGCTCAAGACATTCTTCAAACTCTGCTATATTAGACTTACCATTAATTAAGTTTATTGTAAAATCGTAAGCATAAATAGTTTTAAGAGTACCTCCACTATTAATATTATTATCATCTACTTCTAAATAGTAGTCTGATTCCTCAGATTCTTCTATAGTAAAAGAGTTATGTAAAAACAACTTTTTATTAAGTTCGTCTTTAAGGTTTTTTGTAAATACTATTAATTCATCTTTAGTAAAAACATAATCATTAGTTGTAAATTGACCTTTTATTAACATTAATTTAAACCGTTCTTTTTAACTTATATTATTAGTATAACATGGATTTATTTTAATTGCAAGTCTTTATACCTCTATTTCTTGCCTTATAAAAATATTTTTAAAATTAGGGTAAACTTCGTCTATTATTAGAGAGTCTTGACCGTCTTGAAATACACTGTAATCCCCATTATCATAAGTTAAGTCGATATGTCTATCTACACAACCACCAACTTCTTTTGCTCTTACAATAGCTTCATCAAGATTGTCATAGCAATCTATGCTATTATAGTGTTCGTTTTCTTTTACTTCCACTCGATAAAATGTAGTTATTTGCATTATTTTAACCTCTTATTTAATTTATACTCACCCAATGTAAGCCATTCTATTTGAACAACTTCTCATATTATTTCTTCTGACCTCTCTGCTCATTTTACCTTCTAGGTAATCCTTATTTATCTTAATTTTCTCTTGATTTAATTCTTTTTGAAGCTCATTTATAAAATAATCTTTATTTTCTAATTCTAGTAGATGTCTTTTTACGTGACTGTCAAAATTTACGTCTCTCATATTAATATGCCCTTATTTAACTTTACTTATTAATTATAGCACAAAGAATTCTTAATTGCAACTATTTACATTTATTCTCTACGGTTGTTAATAAGCCTACTGAATAAAATAATAAGTCTTCATAATTATAATTGTCAAACTTAAGTTCGGGTTTATTTTCTCCACAAAACTCATTAATAGCCTTAATAAGTTTTAATTTTTTACTTACTTCTTCCTCAACTATTGTAAATAAGGTGTAATCAAAAACAGTGCTGAGGGATTTAGCATGTGCTAAACCTCTCATAAGCATATCTTTTTGCCCTAGTGTACCTCTAGTATTATACTCTTTGAATACTACAACTTTACTATTAAGTTCATTACTAATGTCTTCTTTTAGGTTGACATACTCTTTATGACTATTATCACATACACAATTATTTTTATCCATATTACTTATTCCCTATTTATTTAACTTTACTTATTAAGTATAACACATAGAGTTTTTAATTGCAACTATTTATTAGTAAAAAATCTACTTAAATTAATAAGTAGATTTTTCATATATTTAAATATCAGTTATCGTATTCATATATTACTTTTGATATAGTATATACATCTTGGTCTTGTAAATTCTTACGTTTGTATACTGTGTAATTTTCTTGATTTACTGGGTTGTTACCCCACTTAATAGTGTCATATTCATCAAATACGCTGTGTATTATAGCTGAACTTATCCTATCTACTTGCTCTTGTAGTTGTGCAAAAGATAACCACGTAAAACTTCTTCTGAAACAATCTTGTAAAGTATTATGCACTTGATATTTAAAACAATCATGATATTTCGAGAATTCCTCATTAAAAGAGTCTTGTTTATTGTCAACCTGTTGTTGTAAATTTTCAGAAATTTCAGTTAATTTATTTAACTTTTGTTCAAAGTCTTTGTACTCTTTCCTCTCTATTTCTAGAGTACATGTAAGTTCTTTATTAGACGTTCTTAATTCTTCATATTGTTCTTGACATTCTGAGCATTTATTAATAAAGGAATCGTGTGTATTCTTAATATTATTACATTGTTTTTCTGAACTTAATAATTCATCCTTTAATTTTTTATTTTTTATTTTGTTCTTCTAATAGGGTTATTTTATTATATAAAGTATAAAATACGTCTTTTTTATCTTCGTCTTTAAAGTTTTCGGGAAGAGGGTTATACTTCTCAAATTTAATAAATTCTCTACCGTTTAATTGTAATTTACAATCATCCTCAAAATAAGGGTCATTCTCTGTGCTTTTGTAACGGTGCATTGTCTGAGTATAAATTACATCATTATATTTTATGTAAGTGCTGTGATAAAAATCGTCATATCCATCCCATTGACATGTTGTGTCAAGTAAATTATCGTCTATACTAAGATTATGGCGTTCACTCGTATATAGCTCTTCTCCTAATACAAAGGTTCTATTTTTAGCAAGGTTTATTAGTTGATTTAAGTCAACTAAAGTGTTACTTATATTACCCTTAGTATTTTCTTGTTTAGTCTCTTTTTCTTTTACTACTCTTGAGTATTCATTTTCATTAGTATAATTATTTAAACTTTTACGTGAAACTCTTAATGTTAAATGTTTATACTTATAAATAGTGTCGTCTAAATTGCTCCCTAAGACTTTTACGTTTTCCTCTGAATCCCATAAACCTACTTGAAATAGTTCACTTAAAAATGCTTGTTCGTTAAAATCTTCTACTGAATCCCATTCTTTATTAACAGCAAATTCGGATATTTCTGTATCTCCCATGCTGTCTAATAATTTATAATCTTCTAAGGTTAGTCCTATAATTTCCATTTTATTTATTCCTTTTTATTTAACTTATATAACTATTATAACATAAGTTTATTTAATTGCAAGCTTTTATTTATTTATTATTCTAAATGGAGGTTTAATATTTTCATAACGTATTATCGAATAAACTTCACTTCTAAAGTTGTTAATTATCCTATTAATTGCTTTTAAATGAATTATTTCCGTACTAAAATTATAACTATTTAATTGTAAGCCTATATCTGTATAACTACTTGTAATAGGCTCATAACTATTAAAAACTATATAATCCTGTTTATCTCTCTTATAACTGTATTTTCTGATGTGTAAATCGAAAGTTATATAACCATAATTATTTTTCCGTACATTAGAGATTCTAAAATCTCCTGCGTTATTAGTATTGCTAAAGAATAATTTTAGTAATGTTATTTTATTATTCAAAGTTAATAAATCATATATATTTTTGTTTTCTGTTCTTGCTCTATTCTGTTTGTCTATTAATAAAGAAATATATTTATGTAATCTATTCTTTGTTTTAAGGAGTTTAAAAACTCTTTGAGCTACTTCATGGTCTGAATACCCCGATAAGTGCCCAAATGCACCTTTGCATGCGTTTATCCATCCCTCTTGTGTTTTATCCTTTGAGATACTGTTAATAAGATCTCCTATAGTATCTAATTTGTGTACTCTCATTTTTATTTATTCCTTTTTATTTAACTTATATAACTATTATAACATAAGTTTATTTAATTGCAAGCTTTAAAAAAAAAACTCTACTTAAATTAATTTAAGTAGAGTAATGATAGTTAAATAAAAGGAACAGTAGTTTTTATTTTAAATGAGTGAACTACAAAAACACCACGTTAATTTTATTGTTTATTAGCTTCTAAGTCCTTGACTTAGTATTTCCATTTAATTAGAATATCAAACATTAAAATACTTACATAAGTTCCTATATAGGTCTATGTCTTTAATAGATTTTACTACTGTATCTCCTCTATTTTCGGTCTCGTCTATTATAGTAATGGTCTTGTCTTCTATATAAAAGTTTATTGTATAGTATTCAGTAAATATTATATCATCAATTATACCTAATGTATCTTTAACATATTGAGACTCTTTTTTAGTTAGAAATTTCCATTTAATTGTATCTAAACTCATTTTTATTTACTCCTTTTTATTTAACTTACATTATAATTATACTACAAAGGTTATTTAATTACAAGCTTTTTATTAATAGTAAGTTTATCTAAATGTTTATTTATAATACTAATAATGCTAGTTATTTTAGTCTTGCATCCTTTAAAATAAAGGTTATATTTAAGTGTTCTATTAAGTACGGTAAGAGTATTTTCTAATTGTAGTAGAGAGTCTTCAATATCATTAACTCTTTTAACATCAAATTTATCTAGTAGATCAATACTACTTACACTAGGGTAATATTCTCCCTTATTTGATGTATTGTATACAACTAATTCTACTTTGTTGTAAAATATTATGTTGTCGTAAGATAAATACACTTCATACTGTTTATTTATAAGGCAGTATTTTTCGTCGTCTTCTAATAACTCATTATTATCTAAATTAAGACTAGCTAAGTATTTTTCAAGAGGTTCTAATGACTGTATTACTTGCTTTTCTAACCCTATTAAAAATTGTTTTGTTAATATCATAATATTTAATCCTTTTTATTTAAATACTTTAATTATATCATAATATTAATTTTGTGTCAAGCAGTATTCATTTACAGGGTCATTTAAACATTCTTTTTTCAATTCTCTGAGTTCTTTGTTATTTCTAAATAGTACTGCATCTATACTATAAATCCCATAAGTTTTCCCTACTTTTGAAATATCCGCTCTTGCAGGTTGTAAAGGTATATTTACAACCTGCAAGAGCTGGGTGAAGTCTGTCTTCATCACTGAAAGGTGTTACTATAAATTTTACATTGCTTTTAGGTAACCTAGTTCTAGATACTTCCCATCCTGCCATAATATTTAATCCTTTTTATTTAACTACTTTAATTATATCATAATATTAATTTAATTGCAAGTGATTATTAGATGTATTTAAGCGTGTAATAAGGTGTTTGGTTATATTTTCTTTTAATAATTTCTTTCTTAACTTCTTCTAAAGTTACATTGTTTTCAATAACAAAACTTGAGCCACTGAATAAACTATCTTTTACCATGTCGCAAGTCGTTAAGTATTCTGAAAAATAGATAATTGTTTTATTGTCTTTATTAACTAGCCCTTTAATTTTATCTGAATGTTCTTTCACAATTTTAGCGTGCTTTCTCTGACCTTCCTCACCTTGCTTAAGTAAAGATAGTGCTTTAAAATAATCATAATTTAATTCTTTATTAGCCTGTTCCATGTAAGGTGTTAATTCCTGCAACATATTATTTAAACCTTTTATTTAACTTACTTCTTAAGTATAACATAGAGTTAATTTATTGTCAAATTATATTTGTGTTATACTACAGTTATTAAAATATAACCGTTGTCTTTAATAAACTTAACTAATTTATTAAGGGTGTACTCTTCTAAATCCTGTAACATTTCGTACACTGTATAACCTGTGTCTATATTTCGATGAATAAAGTGTACTAACTCTTCTCTAGTGTAAGGTATTGTTTGCATGAAATCTATTGAGTCTAAAGTTTCCTTTGCCCTGCTAATAGGAAATATAGCTAAACTTGCTTCCATTTTAATATCCTCTACTACTAAGCTTTTCAAGCATGTTATCTACACATGTACTAGTGTCATCTTTAAGACCACAAAAACTTATAACTTGTTGAACTAATGCGTACTTTCTACCTTCTAGTATTTCTACTCTAGTAGAATAGTTTCTCATGCTATCAGATATAATACTGGCTGTAAATATAAATATTAGGCATATAACAGATAAGATAGCCATTGCCACAGGGAAATAGAAGTCTGGGGGTATCTCTTTAATTGTATTACTTATAGATTTAATTATACTCATTTATTTCTACCTTTTTATTTAACTTACTATTTTACAGTCTACTTTAAGTAATATTTTTTCAAGCTGTTTTTTAGTTTTAATTTTAATATTTTTCATTCCCTTTATTCAATTACTTTCATACAGCAAGGGCATAGTATAGCACAAGAACCGTTTATTTGTTCTTTATTTAAGTGTAATTTATTTATAAGACTACCGCAATGACTACACTTAATAAGGTGGGCGTATTCTTCCATACATTTTAATAAATCCTCTATACAATCTATAGCATCGCTAAAACGTATTTTATCACCTACAGTACCTCTAATGTCATTCTCATATAATTTTAAATGGTCTAATGCTTTTATACTTCTCTGTAAGATATAGTTATCACATCCCATGTTTATTTATCCTTTTTATTTAACTTTACTATATTAGTATATCATAGATGGTTTTAAATTGCAAGTACATATTATTTATTTAGTTTGCGTAGAGCTACTGCATAAGCTATTGTTAATGGTAAAGGTAATTGTCTTCTATTCTCATCATTATAAGACTTGCCATAAGCTTTATGATAAGTATTTTCCATGTGTTTAATTGCTATATCTTTTAAATCTTCCCTTATATTAGACCATTCTAAAGCTACCGTTTTGTATTTATAACCGTAATCTATAGATACTAAGTCTAAATATTCGCCATTCTCTTTGTCTGTTATTCTAAATAATGTTTCTAGTTCTCTATTATTTTCGTTAGGTAGTACTACATAACAGCTAATATACTTATTATCTTCTACTATTGTTATATTAGTAATACTGTAATTTTCTTTTTTAACATCTTCAATTTTCATAATATTTAATTCCTTATTTATTTAACTACTCTTATGTAATAAGTATACTATAAGATTTATTTAATTGCAACTACTATTTATTAAATACTATTCTCTAATTTCATGAATAAGGTTATTATGTTGTGTTTACATTTATACTCATTTCTATCTAAGAGTTCAGCCATACCATTAGGTAAGCAGGTGAGTATAAATTTAAATATTTTAGTTTCATGTTCTCTTAAATCATTTTCAGCTACTAATTGACTACAATACTTAGGATTTTCATGAGCAATACCTATTTTATCTTGATCTTCTCTAACTAAACTATAGTATGTTTTAAAATCATTATTAGACATAGTAAAATCATCAGTAATAGTAAGTATTCTTTCAAGAGTATCTTCAGCAAAAAATTCACTCTCTGATAATATTTTTAATTTAATAGCTTCAGTTTTATCTTTTAAAAAACTTGCTTTAGCTTGTAATGATAAGTATTCTTTTTGTAATTCTAATATTTCATGTGAATGAGATTTCATTTTATTTATTATATTTTCTTTAATATTATTCATAATAGTGTTAATTCCTCTATTTATTTAACTACTTATACTATATAGTATATAACAGGCATGCTATGAAGTCAACTATTTAATCAATGCTTCAAATTCTTTATTAATTGTTCTAAGAATATTAATAATACGTGTTTTATTCTCTTTAGTAATAGTAGTAGTTCTGCTAATATATTGTAAAGGTTTATTTAAATCAATGACAGTCCTATTTAATATACTAAGTATATTTTCAATCTCTTGTATCTTCTTAATATCATAAGCTTCAAATAAAGCTACATCTATATTTACATACTCTTTAGTAACCTTATTATATATCGTTAATCCTACTTCAGTATATTTTAATTGATAAATATTGAAAGTCTTATTATGCAAACAAAATACCTCATTATCTTCCAATAAATTGGAATGGTTATAATTAAGTATATTAAGTTTAGTTTTTAACATTCCTAAGTTTTCATTTACTTGTTTATCTAGTGCGATTAGAAAAGGTTTATTTAATACTTCCATAATGTTTTAATTCCTCTAATTTATTTAACTATTTATATAATAAGTATAGCATGAATAATATTAAAAGTAAAGCTTCTATTATTTAATTATAATGTATTTATTAAAAGGTTTAATTGTTTATTATTACATAATGTTTTATATTTATACATATAAGGATGTAGAAGTATAAATATACCTTTTGAAAAAGCAATTATACAAAGATTGTAATCTAATAAGTTTGAAGTAAGGAAACATATATCAGCAAGACATTCTTTAAGACATTCTTTAGCACATAGTAAAGCTATTTCATAATCTTCAATACTCTTAATGTAATCTATAAAAGCATGTGGAGTCATGAAATAAATATTATGTTTAAACTCATCTATTTAAAAAGGTTGTATTTAACTGACGAATTTTTATTAATGTATTCTTCTATAATACTAGTTATTATATAAGAAGGTATGTCTTCATTGTTTCTTACAATAGTGATTATTTTACTTAAGTCTGTATAGTCTAAATATTTGCCTTTAATGAATAAGTAGTTGTATTCTTAAGAATACAATTTATTTGTTTATCTAATATTACTGTATTCTTTTCTTCATTAGAGCATGCTAGTCCACAGGATTTACCTTCATCATCCATATAATATAACTTCAAAACAGATTTACCACAATTTTTATATAGAATTTCTCTCATTATAAAATCATTAGTATATTTATCTTCTACATATATGAATTGCTTAACTATACCCCTATTTATTATAGTGCTATTAGTTACTTTATCATCTTTACTACTGCAAGTACCTTTATTCATTAGTATTTATTCCTTTATATTTATTTAACTTATATAGTAAGTATACTATAAGCATGATTAAAAGTAAAGCTTTTAATACTCTTAATTTTTACTTTTTACCATTATTCTTATACATGATAAAAACAGAGTCTACAACCTAGTCATATCAAGCTTTTAAAAATGTAAAAAGTAGCTTTTCTCGTATTCTCGAAAAGTCATGAGTGAAAAGTAATGAGAATAGGAGTTAAAAATATTTTATATTATGCTATTTTAGAGGTTATTAACATATTATAATATGTTAATATGTTAATATGTTAATATGTTAATATGTTAATATGTTTTTATTACAGTGTATTTATTAAGAGGTTTAATTGTTTATTACTTACTATTACAGTATACTTATTATAGTTACTATTAAAAGGATGTGCTAATCTACTTATATTATAGTCTATTAGAGTTTCTGAAATCTCTTTTATACAATACTTATATAAACTTACTATTACTAAAGCTACATTATAATCAGTTGTATTATTAGCAAGTTTAAAAATACTAGTATTATATTTAGCTT
>CAYTJB010000002.1:28450-29694 GCA_964437995.1 uncultured Bacteroides sp.
AAATTATTTTATATAAACAGTATTTACACGTCTAAGAGTATTGATTTTATTGAAAACGTATTAAATTTACTCTTATCTAACTATAGAGTAAAATAAAATATTCTCTCTTTGAAATAAGCTCTTAAAATAGAATATATATAAATAACATTTACATTTTCCTATATTCTACATCCATATTATGCTTTAATTCCTTTACAATACTATCTACTGTATCGCTCAAACTACTAACAACACTTTTAAAATTAAATACTCTTTCTATATACTGATTCTTAAACTTTACCCATGCAATGCCTGTATAGTCTGTAGGACTATTTGTAGACACTCCATAAAATATTGTTTTATCTAGTATTCTCATGCTAACATCATCATTATATTTGTCTATTTCTAAATAGCCTATTATCTCATTATTAACATGCATAGTAATAGTATTATAGTTTAGCTTCTTTAATTTCAAACCTTCTATATTCTTATTAAGTATAGACAATCTTATGTCTAATGCAAGAACATCATTACATATATTTTTAACTTTACTTTTAATAATCATAATTGTTTATTCCTTTATTATTTAACTTTATCTCTTAAAAACTTCCTTATTTCAGGGTTTAATTCGTCTAAATCTTCTAAAGTTAAGTTTTTAAAATCACAGAATTTAGTATCTAATAAGTAATCATTTTTTAAGTGTTTATTAAATACAATATTTTCTACTACAGGTATTGTATTATTAAGGTTAGGGGTAAGTAATTCAATGTTTAAAGGCATGTAACTCCCTTCTAATACTAACTCTTTATTAAAAGTATAAGTTACTTCCATATCATCATATAAACTATTTATTTTATCTTTTAATGGAAATCTAAGAACAGTATGATTATTAAACATTTCTACTAAATCTAAGTTTATAACATCGGTAGTACAACCTGCTTTTAATGGTACAAGAACTAAATTTATTGCTCTAATACTATCTTTAAAAGCTTGTAATTTAACTATTTCTAAAGACTCCTTATCAGCCGTAAAATCTTTTAGTAAGTCTATTAGTTTTAATGTTAGTTCATTTTTAGATAATTTCATTTTGTCTATTCCTTTATTATTTAACTACTTCTATATCTTACCATAAAGGTTTATTTATTACAACTACTTATTTTAAAGATAGTGCTATTAAATTAAATTAACCTGTATACAAATGTTTACACCTATTAAATTAACCTGTATACAAATGTTTACACCTATTAAATTAACCTGTATACAAA
>CAYTJB010000002.1:29794-38599 GCA_964437995.1 uncultured Bacteroides sp.
GTATACAAATGTTTACACCTATTAAATTAACCTGTATACAAATGTTTACACCTATGTCATAACTTCTTAAACTCACTCATAATGTACTTAAACGCTTTATTTAGTACCTCTCTACTTTTAGCTTCTTTATTAACTCCTGTTAATTTATCATAATACATATCTAAACCTTCAGATAATATTTTAGCTGCATTATCTTTACTACTGCTTATTATAAAATTAAGCTTTTCTTCTCTACTTTTATCTAATCTAATACTGTATACTTTATTACTCATTTTATAATTTCTTTCATAATCTAATAAAGTTATTATAGTATACATGTGTAAACATGTCAAGTAAAATTTATCTTTTAACCTGTAAACATTTGTATACATCTTTGTTTAATATGATTAATTTATGAACAAAACCTTATCTTAGCAATTATAATTATAAAAACAATCAAAAATCAGTTTTAAGCTATACTTGAGTTTAGAATGTGTTACTCTAGGGGTTTAATGAATGTTTTATTAGGTTAAAATTTTATGAACGGCATGTTTAGAATTACCTACTTATTTATATAAATCCCTGTAAATATAGTTCACAAAATTACAATGTGTTCTCCTTTGTAAGTATTGTTTAGGTGGTTTACTAAGTTTGAAACAACCTCCTTCTATAGGATTACTCAAAAATCTTTTAAATTCTTCTTGTGTGTACGCTATTATTCTATATAATTTACCCTCAATGCGTTGTAATAAAGGTTGATATACATATACTTTGTTTTTTGTACACCCTAGTATAAGACCTATAGTTACAGACTTTTCTCTCATATTACCGTATGCTTTTACTAATTTCCCTACTGTTCTCATTTATTTAATTCCTTATTATTTAACTACTTCTATATAATCATTATAATACAGGCATGTTTTAATTGCAATACTATATAATATTAAAACTCTTGCATTAAAGACTCTACGAGCATATCAGAATAAGGTTTCATTAAACTCTTTATAATACTGTTTAAGCATATACTTGTAAGATTTATAATAGTTACTAACAACACATATACTACATAAACTATAGTATATACACATAATCCTATAAAAGCACTTAAACATAATAGAACCTCTGAGAACCTCCCATGCCTTTTAATAAGGATTATTAATTGTTCATTACTTAAGTATTGCACTATTGGGAAATAACTTGTTATACCGTCTTTAAAACTCATTTATATTACCTCTATTTATTTAATTTTGTCTAGTGTAGAATGTAACTCTTGAAGTTCGCTAAATATTTTCATCTATAGGATTAACAGTATTATGATATTCATGTAACCCCTCATTTAATAAAGCTATTGCTTTTTTAGCAATAGCTGCTTTTTTAGCAATAATTTTTTAACTACTTCTATACTACTTCTATACTACCGCTATACTTTACCGCTATACTTTACCGCTTTTAATTCTTCATTCATAATTTTATTTATCCCATTTATTTAACTACTTCTATATAATAAGTATAACACAGGCATGTTATTAATGCAACTACTATTTATATTGTATTGCCTTGTATTGCCTACTCAAAAGTATTGATATTACTACCTTTTCAGGTTTAGGCAATACATGTATTGCCTACTTATTGTATAATATCTTTTATCTTAAACATACTGTCTCTTAAACTAGCGGATAATACTTTTCTTATGCCTTCTAAAGTATTCTTATCTTCTTTAGTAACCTTGAATATTTTATCATGCAATACATCTATTGCCTTAATTATTATATGCGATTTTTTACTACTATCTAGTACTGTTAAAATCTTATTTATTTTTTCTATTGTTGTATAAGGTAAATAAAATGTTACCTTAGAATTATCACTCATTTATATTGTATTCCCTTGTATTGCCTAATTAACTTATTCATAATAGCATGATGAATTTACCTTGTCAATACATGTATTGCCTATTATTTTATTTTCTTTTAATAAGTTAATACATTAAAATCTTGTAAGATTTTATTAGGCATGTTATTCATTATATTATTAATCCTAAGCGTGTTATATGCCATTTTAAGACGTGTTAAGTATATTCCGCTTATGTTTCTACCTAAGGGATATTTTAATACATTAATAAATTTAAAAGTAATAATAATAAAAGCTTTACTTTATATTAAAGGCATGGTATAATAAGAGTATAGCGTTTTATGAGAACAAAGGCAAAATATTATTATTTTAATATTTTAATATTTTAATATTTTAATTATTTAACCTGCTTATTAATATAAAATCTTTAATTTCAAAAAAGTTTGTTGCTTAGTTGTTTTTATTATATACCTTATAATAAAAACATCTAACCGCTTAAGCATTGGTTTTAATCAATTGCGTTATATTTAATTGTTCCTTTCTATACTTCTATTATAGCACAGGCATGTTTTAATTGTCAAGTAAAGTCTGAAAGACTTTATAACTACTTATTATAAATAAAAATCTCTCTCAAATTAATGAGAGAGAATACATAAAGGAATAGGAAATATATTATTTAAGCATTATTTATTCTTAATGAATTCTTCTTTACTCTACCCGTTGGAGTTAAACTAACATAATAGTTTCTATTATCATGCCAATCTTTAAACCATATAACAGTAGTACCTACTTTAGTTATTGTAAAATTAGTATGACCTAATTCTTTACTTATACCTATTTTTAAACCGCTCGTAACTTCCTGCATAATTTTATCACCTCTTTTATTTAACTTACGATACTATTATAGGTATGCACTAAAGTCAATCTTTATTTACTGTATACTTTTACTTGCCTTAGCGCATAAAATTTATACCCGTCTTTTGATAATTCTTTAAAAGATACATGTGCATTAATTCCGTCATAAGTTTCATAAGTAAATTCTCCTTTTTCCATGTTTATCCTCATAACTTCGTATAAGCTACCAGTACAGTCTTTAATACATGAAATATCATAAAGGTTGTATGCTCCCAATGTATTTACTTTTAAAGAATTCTTTTTAACTCTACCTTTACCCGTTAATTTTACTGTATAATATTTATTATATAATTTATCCTTAAACCATATATAAGTATCACTTATACTCATTATTACAAACTTAGCATGACCTAATTCTTTTGTAATACCTTCTACTAATACACCAATATTTTGTTTCATTTTTACTTATTCCTTTTTATTTAACTATAATAATTATACTACAGGCATGAAATAAAGTAAAGCTTTATTTATAAACTTAAATGTAACTGTAATTCTCTTTCTAATGTTTCAACTAACATGTCATTATATATGTTTTCAATCTCTTTTACATTAGTTTTTTAAATTCATATTTTTTAGTTATTGTATTTTTACTCAATGTAATGTCATACAAATCTAATCCGTTTAATTTTATTATTACAGTATTATATAGCTTACATCCTTTAATCTTACTTATAATTAAAGAGTTATCAGCACAGGAAACATGTTTAGTTCCTAACATTGCTAAAGCTTTATTACCGCCTATTTGCTTTAATATTGTTTCAGCTATTTCTTTATTACTCATTTTGTTTTATTCCCTTTAATATTTAACTACTTCTATATAATATCATAACTTTTAATAAAAGTTAAGCTTTATTTATTCAGTATATCGTGATTTATTTCACTATTAGCTTAAACGTATCTATTGAGTTTAAGGCATGTAGAGTTTATTCCTCCCTATAGTAAGAAAGAATTATTTTTAGTTATATCGTGAAATAAATCACTATTTAATTATAATATTTCTACTTTAATACATTTTACTTCCATATCATTTTCATTATTAGATAAGTTAGCATACATGCCTATAAAGTATTGTTTAATTTCTTCATCTGTTAGTTTACCACTAACGTCAGTTATAATAATTCCACCATTTTCATAATAACACTTAGCTGTTTTTAATCCATTACTCATTTTATTTAATTCCTTTAATATTTAACTACTCTTATATTTATTATAGCATAGTCTTATTTAAAATACAACCTTTTTCTTCTATTATTTTCCTAAATTTTTTTAGTTGCTTAGATGATTGATTTTAATATTTCTACTTTTTTATACTAAGCCTTGCATCTTACCGCTCTTATTTAATTGTTCCTTTCTTAATACTATTATATCATGAAGTAAATTAAAAGTAAAGCTTTTATTAGTATAAAAATAAACCTGTTTAAATTAATAAACAGGTTAGTCATGTAGTTAAATAACCTTAAAGGTTATTAGGAGTGAAAACTTATATTTTTTCTAATCCATTATATAATGGTTTTAATTCGCATTTCTCTACTACAGACGGCAAGGCATCCGCTGCAAAACAATCTGTTACCATGAACTCACCTTGTTTATAACTTGTACTTACTTCAATATCATGCCAGCCTTCATATATAACAAGATCTTTTAATTTACAACCATACATGAATTTTTGAAATTTTGTTCTTCTTTTAATTGGAGTATAAATAGCCTTAATTGCATTATCATATTGGGCAAATTTCATTAGCTCAGCACTATGTACTTTAATTTTATTTAAAGTTACAAAACCGAATTCACCCATGCTAATTATAGTTAATTTCTTTTCAGCATTATCATTGAATAATTTATGTAGTTCATTTAATGCTTTAATTTCGTTCATAATGTTTCGATTCCTCTTTACTTAACTTCTTAATACTATTATTCTACTATATTTATTGAATAACTGCTAATACTCCGATACTATATCTTTCTTTATTGAAGTAACTTCTAAGCGATAACTCTACTTCCAAACTGCCTGATGTAAACCCTTTGAGAATACGACCGTCATTAAATAAAATACCATATCCATGTTCATTTTTAAGTTTTTTAATAAAAGTTTGTTTATCTTCATAAGTAAGTTTTTTAAAATCATCTTTGCAAATATCTGTGTTTATTATTCTATTTTTATCTTCTCTACACATTTTATTCAATTCCTTATTATTTAACTTCTTAACACTATTGTATCATAAGGTTATATCAAATGTCAAGTAAAATCTTTTAGATTTTATAACTACTTGTTTAAATAATCATGTCTTTAGTTATATTCAACATTACTTCTATTATTTTCATGTCTTTCAATACTTCAATAAGTATTTCATTATTATTATCTGCTTTTAAATCATTTATAACGTCTTGTAATTTATAAATATTTTCTTTAATATTATTAGAACAAACTTTGTTTATTTTATTTTCCATAGTATGCAAACCTCTATTTATTTAATTCTTTTAATATTAAATCCATGTTTTGTCTTAATGTTTCCTTAGCTTCTTTTTGTTGAGCTTCTAAAAACTCATTAAAAACTTTTTTGACTCTTATTTCATCCTTCCACGCTTCATTGCTGTATACAGCGTCGATTAAATCTTGAATTGTGAAACCTGCTAAAATATTGTCTAGTGTACTAACAGGAAATTTTAAATCTTCATTATTCATTTCGTAACCTTCTTTTATTTAACTACTCTTACATATTAACACAGGCATGTTTTTAATGTCAAGTAAAATCTTATAGATTTTATAAGCTTATATTTATTAAATTAAATTAAATTATTATTTTTAACTCTCATAATACATTAGATTATTAATTTTAAAGCTATTACATGCCGTTTTAAGACGTGTTAAATATAACTTGCTTATGTTTTATCACAGGTCTATTTTGTTGAGCTAAAATATTTTTATTTTTTAATAATAAATGCTTTACTTTTAAAATTGTTTATAGTATAATTAGTTTATAGCGTTTTATGAGAACACACGCAAAATATTATTTTTATAATATTTAAACCATCTAAGTAATAATAAAATAAGTTATGTAAAAGTTTATTGCTTAGATGGTTGTATTATCTCCCCGTATAATCTCTTGCTTCTTACCGCTTCTATTTAATTTTTCCTTTCCATAATATTATTATATAACAAGCATGATTTAATTGCAACTACTTATTAGTATAAAATAAAACCTGCTTAAATTAATAAACAGGTTAGTCATGTAGTTAAATCCATTAAAGGATTTATGATTAAAACATTGTATCATGGCTCATGACTTAATACAAGCCATGCCATTATGTTTTTAGAGAACTATTAATTGTTTTATTAACTCTTTATTATTACTATTGAAAATATCTAGTAATATACTAGTATTAATTTTTAATAGTTCTTCTTTAGCTTTTAAAACTAACTTAGAGTTTTTCCTTGTTAATTGTTTAATTTTAAAAGTTCTATGAATACTCTCACCAAAAAACATTGTTGATACTGTATTAGTTTTCTCACATATGTCCATAGTATGAAAAGATATTTCAATGTTTTTATTATACTCATTATAACCTGCTTTAATGCTTAAAAATTGTTTACTTGATAAATCTATTTCTACATCTGAATTATAGTATTTTTTGCTTATTACTGTTGAATTAGTCATAATGTTTTATTTCCTTTATTTAACTTTACTCTATTATTATAAACTAAACATATTTTTATTGCAAACTTTATTTATTAAACTTTTATACCTTTTCTTTTCTTACTCATTATTAAAACATTCCTATACTATACTACATATTAAACTTATCACTATTAAACATACTAATAATATTAAAGGTGAAATAAACTTTATTATTATGCTATTAATGTTTTTACTTACTTGTTTCTTAATATGCTTCTTTATTTCTTTTTTCATTATTAATACTTTCTTCTTATTATTATGCTGCTATTACTGCCCAGCCATTGTTTGATAATTCAATATTATGAATAATCATATTAAGCTCATGTAATTTATCTTTTAATTTTCTTATTGCATCTTCTCTGTTATTCCATAAATCAGAAATATTATTTTCCTCTACTTCTGTATTATTAAGGTATTGTAAGTTTGATATTTTAGTCAAACAATTAAACATGGCTTGTTCTGTTTTTTCAATTAGAAATTTTTCTAATAAAGTATCATTGCATGATAATGTTTCCATGTTACCTTGAAAATTACCTATTAATTCATATTGTAATTTATCAGAAATATAAGCTGTAGAAATAATAACAATATGAGATGTTTCAGGCATGGTATTACCTAATTGTAATTTTTCTTTTAAATTAATGTATTCTTTTAATGTTAGTTTAATAAATTCTTTAGTCATTGGTTTTAATTCCTTCTTTTAACTCTTTACTTACTATTAGTATATAGGAAACTTATTTACTTGTAAAGTACTTATTTATTATAGTGTTTCAAAATATTCCATCTCGTAATTTGTTACTGCAAATAAATATTCTTTTATTTTATAATACTTGTTTATTTGCAATAAACCTTTTTTGTATCTTAGTCTTAAAATGTTTATTGTTTTGTTTATGTCTATCTCTCTATTATTGTTTACTTGATGATGAAAAGCTTTTTTTAGTTTTTCTTTATTAATCATTTTTTTTATTCCTTTTTTTTTTATTACTATTAAAATTTGTTTATTCTTGCTAAGTATTTATTATAAAAACATGCCATTGCTAATAAAGCAAATAAAGTAACTAAAATAAATAATATTAATACTATAGGAAATACATAAATATTTTTTACTATTTGTTCTATGCATGATAGAACAAATAATAATACTATTGCAAATAATAATTCTCTAGTCATGATTTTAATTTTCCTCTTTACTTAACTACATCTTAAAATACTTACTTAATAAATATTATTTCATGACTCAACTATAAAAGCAAGTAAATTATTTTAATAATTTATAAGTCATGCAATAATATTTAATTTTACATGACTTGCTTTTTTAATTCTATCTCTTTATATAGATCTTTTATGCCCTTAACATTCAGAACGGAGTAAAGCCTTTTTGCTTCATCCAATGATAAATAAATATCGTTTTTTAGTATTCCCTGGCAGTAGGTGTATGTTATTTTAAAGCGGGTAAAATTATCATTAAAATCATGTTGTATCTCTATCTCAATTTTAGAGGCTTTCTTAATATCCTTTAAAGCGTTACTTTTATAAGCTTTTAATTCTCTATTATTACAAAGATACTTTTTAATATCTTCCAAAAAATCACGCTCGTAAAGCTCAGATGCTTGAAAAATTGAAATAGTTTTCATTTGGTTAATCCTTTTATTTATTTAACTACAATATTATTATAAAGGAAATATAAAACCATGTCAACTACTTATTTAATTTTTTTTTTAATAAAAAAATAAAAGGTACTTAGATGATTCATATATACTACTGAAGTATAGCCATGCATCTGAACGCTCTCTATTTAATTGTTTCCTTTCTTAAGCTTTTAAAAATTAATTAAATAAGTAGTAAAAAGTAGTTGACACGTTATTATATTTTTGATATTATTAAATCAAGGACAGAGAATGTTCCCGCCTGGCAGAATGTAAAGGAAATTGAATTATGAGAAATGATTACAGATATTTGATCGTTAGCATCGGAGAAGTTAGCAGAGCAACGTATTATACACTAAGGATGAAATTACAGAAAAGCGATTACTCCGAATGCGTCGGAGTTTCATGCATGGTTTTGACGCCTGTAGGTATCAGATTATTTATTTAGAAAATCAATTTTAAAAGAAATAAAAGCTTTAATTAAATTAAGAAATAAAACAAACAAAGAACAGGATAAATATTATAAAATGTATATGACAACTAGAGATAAGAGGTAAATTAAATAAGTCAAGTAAACATTCTTTACTTGACTTATCTTTATATGTATGGTTGAAATCACACGATAGAGGGCATGCTGGGGATGTGGGGGAGGGGGTTTGTTAAGAGGCTCATAAAAAATTTCAGATTTTTTGAAAACTTTTTTTGTCTATAAAAAATTTCAGATTTTTTGAAAACTTTTT
>CAYTJB010000002.1:38699-40891 GCA_964437995.1 uncultured Bacteroides sp.
TTTTTTGAAAACTTTTTTTGTCTATAAAAAATTTCAGATTTTTTGAAAACTTTTTTTGTCTATAAAAAATTTCAGATTTTTTGAAAACTTTTTCATATTTATTAAAACGTCCATTTCCCTTGTTTTAGTAACATGGCTAAACTGAAACAATTTCCACATACATTTTCACTGCCCTCTACTAAATAAGTTTGGTCTTCGGGAAACTCTTGCTTACAATTAGGACATTTTATATAATTAAGTTCTTTATTCATTTATCTTACCTTTATATATACCTATGCTCTTTTATAACTTCTATACTAAATTCAGGAGTATACACCCAAGAACACTTTAAACTATATAATATGTTTAATTGAGGTTTTATAAACATTAAATCATAACCTAATATTTTTTGAGTAGGTTTGTCAAATATAGTATTTATTTGTACACCTACTACTCTTAAGAAAGGGTTTAGTAATATTTTTAAAAGTGACCTGTGATTAATAACTTTCCCTGTTTCTTTATTTTTAATTACTCCTAAGTATAATTTCATTATATTCTCTTTCATATTTACATCATAGTTAAATAACTTAAATCAGCTGGAATATGTATAAAAGAGTTTACTTCATCTTGTTGAAATGTACCTAACGTGCGGTTTAACCCTGTATTATTTATTATTTTATTCCTATTCTCTACTATTTCATTTACTTTATTAATGCATTGATTTAACTTTACATCCATTCTTTCTAAAAATTTAATGTTCTCTATTTCTTTTCTTATATCACTCTTTACATTTTCAGGTAAAGTTATTATTAACTCTTCTATTCTATTACTCATTTAGTATTACCTTTCTTATATTAATTTTAAATTGCTTGCTCTATACCTAATACACATAGGGGAAAGGTTGAATACTTCTGATAATTTTTCTAAAGTATTTCAATAGAATTATTTTCCTCTACTAATGTTTTATCTTTAAGTAGAATAATACCAAATGCATAAGCTAAAGAGAATCTTTGTCTTTGAATATTCTGATATTTATTTACTTTAATAACATACTTATCTTTAATTTTATTTAATATAAATGATATACTTATATCCATACCATCAAAGGTAATCTCTATTTCTTTATGTAATTTTAAGAAATTATAAATATCAAATGGAATTATTTTTATATTGTTTTCTTTAGCTATATTATATATTTTAACATAACTATTATATTTAGTAAAAGTACTTTCTATATTAGAATTATTTGTAAAAGAAACTTTTAATATTCTTTTTAGTACTGCCATTAATTAACTTTCTTCATTTAAGCTTATTATATTAATTTCCATTTTCTATCACCTTTATTATTTTATTTTTTAAATCTTCTAAAGAATTTACGCATATAGTATAGTTTGCATTAGGAGTTAAGTTATACCAAGTTAACTCGTATATATCTTTACTGAAATCTACTTTAGAATATTCTTCCATATCTTCCTCATTATTGCCTTGCAAATAATAGTCTTTAATAGCTTCATAATCTTTAGAACTGTCAAAATAATAACTATCTGTATGTCTATTAAAAGATATTGTGTAAGATCCTGCTTCTTTAGTATTTTTAGTTAAAATTGTTAGTATATCTTCCATTTTCTATTACCTTTCTAATTATATTACCATGAAATAATCTTTCCGTCAATAGTGTAACCTAACCTACTTAAGTACATTCCAACATTATTATTTAATTCATAAAGTTCCTTAACTTTAATATAAAATAAACCTTCTTTTCTAGCTAGTTGTATTTTAAAGAGTATTTCTTTTAAATTAGGTATTTTATTAATGTGGTATTTTACTGATTCTAAACTAGAATCTTCTGCTGTTATATTCTTATCAACCTCTGTAATATAGTGATGATACACATCAGTGTAAAAGAGTTTTTCTACCCGTACTCTGTCTTCTGAATAGAACTCAGACCATTCTCGTGCTTTAATATAACCCTTTGAATATCTTATCTTATTTGTTTCTCTGTGCAATATAGGGCTTAGATAATCACTCATTTATTAATAACCTTTCTTACTCCTTACTATAACTGAGTTAAAAATCTTGACATGTTAGTTTCTTCTGAATAAGTGGCTTTGTATATTTTAATATCTGAAGCGTACCATTTATCTTGTAAATCTTCATATCTATCTAATACTTCTTGAAATTTTGTATAATAACTTATTCTCTCTTCTTTATCA
>CAYTJB010000003.1:0-1600 GCA_964437995.1 uncultured Bacteroides sp.
AAGATCGCATGTTTGAAGTATATATGAATATTATTGAATGGGGACCTATGGTTTATGGCGCTAATGAAGCTTCGCATTTTTATTTTAACAAAGATGCCTCAAAGCTCACATTGGCTGAATCTTTATTCTTATCAAGCATGATTCCACATCCAAAGTGGTTTAGATATTCGTTTGACGAAAGTGGAAACCTTAAACCTTCTTTAGCAGATTACTATTCGTTTGCAGCCAATCGTATGCTAAAAAAAGAAATGATTACTCAAACAGATTTCGATAACTTACTTCCACAAATTGACGTAAAAGGTCCAGCCAAAGCATTAATTATAAAAACAGATTCCTTAGTTGGTGATTCTATTGAATACAACTTTAACAGTGAACAGTGGGTCAAGTAAAAAAGTTGCATTTGTGACTTGAATACAAGGATTTTAACACAAAACCTCTATAAACTATCTTTAATCCACTCGTAGCCTTTGCTTTCCAATTCCAAAGCCAATTCTTTACCACCCGATTTTACAATTCTCCCTTCGTACAAAACATGTACAAAATCAGGAACAATATAATCGAGCAAACGCTGATAATGTGTAATTACAACGGTTGCATTTTCGGGACTGCGCAATTTGTTAACACCATTGGCTACAATGCGTAAGGCATCAATGTCCAAGCCGGAGTCGGTTTCATCTAAAATAGACAAAGTTGGGTTGAGCATTGCCATTTGGAAGATTTCATTTTTCTTTTTTTCGCCACCTGAAAAACCCTCATTTACAGAACGATTGTTTAATTTAGCGGTAATCTCAACCATTTTTTTCTTTTCTTCCATCAGGCGAAGAAATTCGCTGGAAGGAAGTGGGTCAAGTCCATGGTATTTGCGTTGTTCATTAACAGCTGTTCGCATAAAATTTGTCATGCTAACGCCTGGTATCTCTACAGGATATTGAAATCCAAGAAAAATACCCTCGCTGGCACGTGCTTCGATGGGCATTTCTAATAGATTTTTCCCTTTGTACAACACTTCGCCTTCGGTAACATCAAACACTTCGCGACCGGCAATTACCGAAGCCAGCGTGCTTTTTCCCGTACCGTTTGGTCCCATTATTGCATGAACTTCTCCTTTGTTTACTTCCAAATTAACACCTTTTAATATTTCTTTCCCGTTAATAGAAGCATGTAAATTTTTTATATTCAGTAACATATTTATAAGTTTATAAAGTTAAAAAGTAGAAAGTTTATAAAGTAACGTTGTAAGTGCCTTGAGTACTTAGAGTGCCTATAGTACTTATAAGTATAAGGCTATAGTTTGTATTTACTCAATTTTTAATTTATAGTTAAATCTTATGTATTCATAATTCATAACTCATCATTCATAATTATTATAAGTCTTTATATTGTTGATAGTGGTTTTCTCTGGTGTTCCATTGCCATTTCCCAATGAAAAAATAGATGACTATAAAAAAAGCTAAACTAAAAATTGAGTTTTTAAAACTAAAATCAGAAGAAATTAAATCGAAAACAATCATGGCAATACCCATAAAACCACCCTGCAAAAGAGAGCCATAGATGAAACAATACCTCCATTTACCTTTTGCTCGGATTATTTCCCATTATC
>CAYTJB010000003.1:1610-16256 GCA_964437995.1 uncultured Bacteroides sp.
CATTCATAATTATTATAAGTCTTTATATTGTTGGTAATGAGCTTCATTTGATTTCCACATAAACATACCAAAGAATATTCCCATAACCATAAAACCCACCAAACTACAAATAGAATGTTTTAACTCGAATTCAGAAAGTATTATATCAAAAATTGCAGAAATAACACCAGTTAATCCACCTCAAAAAAGGGAACCATAAATGAAATAATATTTCCATTTATTTTGAGTACGGATTTTCGCCCATTTTTCTATTTGTTTCTCAAATCTACCTTTTTGTTCCATTTAGGTTTATTTTAGAATAATGATTTCTGAAATTATGCATAATTATTCCTTCTTCTTAATTAACAATTTATAATTCATAATTCATAATTAACCAACGCTTCCTTCCAAGCTGATTGCTAATAATTTTTGTGCTTCTACGGCAAATTCCATAGGTAATTTATTTAAAACTTCTTTTGCATAGCCGTTTACAATTAAGCCAATAGCACTTTCGGTAGAAATTCCGCGTTGTTGACAGTAAAATAATTGATCTTCAGATATTTTAGAAGTAGTAGCTTCGTGTTCAATAATAGAAGAGCTATTTTCGGCTTTAATATAGGGCCATGTATGAGCACCGCATTTGTCGCCCATCAACAGCGAATCGCATTGCGAATAATTTCTCGAATTAGTAGCATTCTTAGCAATTTTCACCAATCCACGATAGCTGTTATTGCTATAACCTGCAGATATTCCTTTTGAGATAATGGTACTTTTGGTATTTTTACCAAGGTGTATCATTTTAGTTCCTGTATCGGCTTGTTGATAATTATTGGTAATAGCCACCGAATAAAATTCACCTACCGAATTATCGCCCAACAAAATACAACTGGGATATTTCCATGTAATGGCTGAGCCTGTTTCTACCTGAGTCCAAGAGATTTTTGAATTGCTTCCCTTGCAAATTCCACGTTTGGTAACGAAATTAAAAATTCCACCTACTCCATTCTTATCTCCGGGGTACCAATTCTGAACGGTTGAGTATTTTACTTCGGCATCTTTCATGGCAACTATTTCAACAATAGCAGCATGTAATTGGTTTTCATCTCTTTGTGGTGCTGTACAGCCTTCCATATAGCTTACATAAGAGCCTTCATCAGCAACTATCAACGTTCTTTCAAACTGACCGGTATTGGCAGCATTTATACGAAAATATGTTGATAATTCTATAGGACAACGAACGCCTTTAGGAATATAGCAAAACGAACCATCGCTAAATACAGCCGAATTAAGTGCTGCAAAGTAATTATCGCCATAAGGAACTACCGAACCCATATATTGTTTCACTAAATCAGGATGATTTTGAACAGCTTCGCTAAAAGAACAAAAGATAATGCCTTGTTTGGACAATGTTTCAGTAAAAGTAGTTTTTACCGAAACGCTATCTATCACAGCATCAACGGCTACTCCTGATAATTTTTTCTGTTCTTCTAACGAAATTCCTAATTTATTAAAAGTATCCAATAAAATAGGGTCAACTTCGTCCAAGTTTTCCAATTCTTTTTTCTTTTTGGGTGCAGCATAATAAATAATCTCCTGATAATCAATAGGTGGTATTTTAAGGTGTGCCCATTGAGGTTGCTCCATTTCTTGCCACTTCTTAAATGCCTTCAACCGATACGCTAATAAAAATTCAGGTTCGTTTTTTTTGGCTGAAATAAACCGTACGGTATCTTCGGTAAGTCCTTTTAGAGCAGTATCTGTTTCAATATCAGTTACAAAACCCCATTTGTATTCGCTATTGGTTACTTCTTTAAGAATCTGATTCTTTTCGTTTGACATGAATAGTTATTTTGTATTAATTTAGATTAATTACAAATAAAAGTGCAAATTTATAATTTTTAAAACTCTCTTACAATAAAAATAAGCAACTTTGTGTAAAAATAAACAAAGCTTGTGTTGAAAAGTTTTGGTAATTTTGCACCTTAATAATTACCTTATATTGTAATAGTATATGTTTGAAGACAGAACAAAAAAGAGAACAGAGTTGGGCGAATTGGGTGAATTTGGATTAATTGACCATTTATGCAACGATTTAGTATATAAAAACGATAGCACCATCAAAGGTGTGGGCGATGATGCAGCAGTTATCAATAATATAAATAAAAACACATTGGTTTCTACCGATTTATTGGTTGAAGGTGTTCATTTTGATTTGTCTTACACTCCTTTAAAACACTTAGGTTACAAAGCTGCAGTTGTAAATTTTTCGGATATTGTAGCCATGAATGGCACTCCAAAGCAATTGGTTGTTGCTATTGCTGTTTCTAACCGCTATTCGGTAGAAGCATTGGACGAATTATACGATGGAATTAAGTTGGCTTGTGATAAGTACAAAGTTGATTTGGTGGGTGGCGATACTACCTCCAGCACTTCAGGTTTATTTATTTCGATGACGGTTATTGGAGAAGCTGCAAACGAAGAAATTACTTACCGTAGTGGTGCTAAAGAAGGCAATTTGCTGTGTGTGAGCGGTAATTTGGGTGGTGCTTATATGGGTTTGCTTTTGCTCGAACGCGAAAAAGAAGTGTATAAAGCCAATCCTGCTGCACAGCCTGAATTAGAAGGTTACGATTATATTTTACAACGTCAGTTAAAACCTGAGGCGAGACTTGATATTGTTAAACTATTGAAAGAAAAAGACATTAAACCAACCGCCATGATTGATATTTCTGATGGATTGGCTTCCGAAATACTTCATATTTGCAAACAATCTGATATAGGCTGTAATTTGTATGAAGATAAAATTCCTATTGATGCTACCACTGCAATACTTGCCGAAGAATTTAAGATAATACCTACCATAGCAGCATTAAGCGGTGGCGAAGATTACGAAATATTGTTTACTGCAGAACTTTCGGACTTTGAAAAACTAAAAAGCTTGAAAGACGTGCACATTATAGGACATATTACCGACAAAAACAGTGGTGCAAACCTTATTACCTCATCGGGTACAGCTATTCCTTTAACTGCTCAGGGTTGGGATGCGCTGAGGGAAAACGAGTAAAGAATATAAAAAACGAGACTGTCTCAAATAGAAACAGCCTCGTTAATATTTTACTTTCGCAAATATTATGCACCAATAAGTGCTTTGTAAGCAGTAGCATCAAGCAATTCATTAACTTGAGCTGGGTTGCTTAATTTAATTTTTGCAATCCATCCTTTTCCGTAAGGATCTTGATTAATTAATTCTGGTGTAGCTTCTAATTCTTCGTTAAATTCAAGAACTTCGCCAGCTACAGGCATAAACATATCCGAAACTGTTTTTACAGCTTCAATAGTTCCAAATGTTTCTTCTTTATCAAGGGTTTCGCCTATGGTTTCTACTTCTATAAAAACAATGTCGCCTAATTCGCCTTGTGCATATTCGGTAACGCCTACAAAAGCTTCATTACCTTCTACTCTTAACCATTCATGGTCTTTGGTGTACTTTAAATTTTCTGGTATTTGCATAATGTTATTGATTTTTATTTTTGATTGTCAAAATTACATTTTTTTATTAACTCTATTTAATATTTTCAAAAAAAATTATTGTGCCAACGAAAATCTAAAGCTTATACCTGCATTGGTGGTTGAGTTAGGAAATGATGAAGATATAAAAGGATTGTTGATTACTTTATCGAAAAATGCTCGTAACGTAAATCGTTCGTTCAGCATATAATCGGCAGAAAAATTTAAAGAGATAACTTGTTGTCCTGATGATATTTGATTTATATTTTGGTCAATTCTTCTTAACACAGTTTTGTTTGAACGTATCGAAAAATCTAATTTTAGTGTAATATCGCTTTTCATTAGTTTGCCAATAATAATTTCAACGTCTTTTATTCGATAGCCTAAACCTATAATAAACTCATTGCTACTTAGTTCTGTCAATTGATTATTTACAAAACTCAGCGATAAATTTCTTGATTTCTTAAATTCAATATTGGTTAATAAGCTATTTACCCACGATAATTCAAGTTTGAAAAGAGGGCTAAACTGCTCACTAATATTTACTTGGTCAATTTGATTTTTTGAAAGATAGTTGCCCAGCATATTTTTAACCGTTTCATTTCCTGACGCATCGGGCTTAGATTTTATATTGTTGGTAAAAGAGCCAACGCTATAGCTTGAGCGGTATCCATTGGAAATAGTAATGGTTCTAAAAATCTTTTTCAAAGCTTTTATTTTACTCAAACCAGTATAATTTAATGTCCAGTTTGGTATTGGAATTTTTGGAAATGGATTAAGCCCTATTCCGCTTGCATCTCTTCCCGAATAAGCTGCCAAAAATGCCGGTATTAATACATCTTGTGAGGTTGACCCGTAACCTTCAGGAAAAAGCTGCCCTGTTAATGTATCAGTTGCATAGCGCCCATTCCAATTAGGGTTAGCATTAGCAAGACGAGTGGCAACAATTTGACGATTATCTAAAAACTTTTGGAAAGTTGCATTGGAATAATCTTCGTTATCACTGCTAAATGAAGTTAAAATAGTCATATACGACATACTAAAACTACCAGTTGTAGTTGGGTCATTTTTATTTAATTTTTTAGCAATAGGGTCAATTTTATAGAATTCACTGGTATTTTCGGAATATGTTCTATTGGCAGTAAGTTCAATTTTTAAGTCGGGAAATGGTTCAAAACTGGCTCTTGCATTTACCGTAGTCGTATATTTAATTAAATAAGGGTTGTTACTTAATGTATCTGTAGAGAGCCAGCCTTTTCTTGCAGCAGAGGCTCTTATATCTTCTTGTGAGCCAAATATAAAGCCAAGTCCAGGTGCATTTCTATCCCAATTATTACCCAATGCCACCGGTGTAGGCATAAATCCGGGTAATAAAATGCCATTATTTTCGGTAAAGCCGATAGATGCTGACTTAAATCCCATGATAAATTTTAAAACACCATCGCCAATTTTTTTAAAGTAATTGGTTTTCTTTTTAATACTAATACTGTCTTTTTCAGCTAAAAGTTGATCATCCTGATTTTGGTCTTGCATTGCTGCTTTGCCTCTTTTATTAGGTTTCAATGGCATACGATTGTCATCATTGCCTTTGTTCAAATTTTCTAAATACTTTATTTTGTTAAACAAAGAAGTCATGCCAAGATTAAAGTTTAATTGCTTGGTATTGTTATTTTCAATGGTATTTCCCAATCTTTCTTGCAGAGAACGTGGAGAGGCTTCCCACCTATAATCGGCACCATAGCGAGCTTGAGCTGTTAACCAATTGAATGCTTGTATCTTATTGATTGGTATTGCATAGTTGAGGTTAATACTTTGATTGAAACGTTGTGGACGACCCAAATCTAAGATATTATGCCAAACCGAATCTCTTTTTTCTTTGGTATCAATACGCCCTTGAGGTTCATCAATAGTAGCATTGGCAGTAGCATTGTATTCAAATTGCAAAGAACTAAAAGGGTCGTATTTAAAACCGTATATACGATTCCACTCAAATTTTTTGAAAAATGTAGGTTCAATAATTATCAATCCTGCACTTTTGTTACGTATTTTATTTTCTTCAAATTCGCGGTTCATTTCTGTTCTAAACGACATAAGTTTAGGCTCATAATTAAAGTTGAAAGCTTTAACCAACGAAAAAGCACTGTATTTGTTTATAAATCCAATTTTTTCAAATGGTTTTACATTTTTTGGATTTTTTGAATAATTGTATCCTATTCCGCCTCTGTATATTTTTTTAATATCGTATTCGATATCAATATTTCTTCTGTAAATTTCTGAATAGGAATAAGAAACGTCAAAATTTTCAATATCATACATTCTATTTTTGGTAGAAGTTCCTGTTCTTTCTTTCCGAACATTCATAAAGTTAATGTTCTTGCGGGTAGTGTAATCTTGAACCAATTGACGTACCGAATCTCTTTGAGCTTCGGTTTGATAAGTAGCCAAGTCATCTTCTAATTTTACATCTGGATCTAATGGGTTGTACTCAGGATTGCTGATAGATTTAGAATAATCATAGTGCATTGGAATTTTTAGTCCGATTTTTTCGGGGAAAAATTTTCCAAGTTCTAAATTGGTTGCAATATCATAAGATGTAATATTTTCTTTTTGCGTTTCGTTGATTTTCTTCTCAATGCTACCAAATCCTGCGGTTGAGTAAGTTCCCGATACAGCAACATCTCCTAAATCGGCAAGGTTTGCTCTAACTCTTGTGGTGGCAGCCCAACCTGTGCGGTCGTTAAAATCGGTTAATCGCAATTCGTTTACCCAAACTTCGGCAGATTTTGGCAACATATCGTCCAAATCGGAAAGCAAACGTTTTTTAGGATTTCTAATTCCGAGCATTAAAGTATTTACATTGCTAATACTGGGAGAACCTACAACTGTATATTTGTATTTTCCATCTGTTTCGGTATAGTAATTGTTTGCAGCTGCATTACCTGCTCTAATTTGTTGATTGCGTTGTTCTTTTACTTTAACTAATTTTTCTAAATCAACAATCATTTCGTTGGCATCGGGCCATATAACAGATGGCTCTAAGGAAGAAGTACCCCAAGGAGTATAAGTAAGCGGAAGTTCTATTTCGTAATAATTTTGTGTAAAATCGGAGCCAATTCTGATAAAAGCGTTCAAATCGCCATATTTTAATTCTTCGTCTGCTTTAGCTTTTTCGGCATGAACATACATTTTCAAATTCTTAAACTGTCGGAAATCAAAATCAGTAGTTTTATAAATAGCTCTTGCATCGCCATCAATTAAATTCATAACTCTCATGCTAAGCGATTGCTCGTTCAATTTTTGAAGAGTGGTAGATGATTGGTCTTGTTCTCTTGTGATTCCGGGAGGAATTGCATAAGGAACGGGCGTTCTTTTACCATTTTCTTCAATATTAACGGCTGATACATTAAAAGTAGTATTCGATTGATCGCCTGTTACATAATCGCCTGGTGTTAATAATTGATTGTTATATTTTCTCCATTCGCCTCTTACCAATTCAAGAGTGGCAAACCTACAAACTACAGGTTGCGAGAATCCTTTTAAAAACATCCTCATAAAACGAATAGACTGGAAGTTTTGAATTTTTCCAACAGTTTTGTCGGGTGTACGAATAGGAATTTTAAATTGATACCATTTTACAGTTGGGGCAGTTCCATTTGGTAATCTTGGCACTTGAGCAACATTTATATCAGTAATATAATTTTGACCAACTTCCATTTTGTTGGGATTCAAATCTACAACATACTGATAATAATTTTCCGATTCACTTAATGTATTATCAATATTTATATCTTCCACGTTGGGCATGGTAGTAGCGTTAGTAGGATAAGGCTCTGTACCAGAAGATGTAGGTGAATTGCCATCGGGTCCATTGTAATTTTTGTATCTTTCCAAAACACTTGCGTAAAATGGATTTTGATCAAAATCGGTACCTCTAAAATAATGATAATTATCAGCAGATGGGTCATTTAAAGCATTAGTGTGTGCTTGTGATGAAATTCCCAATGTTGGATTGGTAATAATTTTTTGAATGTATGCTGTGTCAAAAAATGCTTTTTCATCTATGGTTCTTAAACCGTCATAACCAACATCCTGAAATTCGCGAGATGAAGGGTTATTATCAAATGAATTTACCAAAGCTTGCAACTTAGGCACGCGTCCCCATATAGTTTCATCAATATTGGTAGGAACTGCTGATGTAGGAAGCCCATTTTCATAACTTTTTCTACCATCTCTTAAAATATCTTCGGAAATATCGCCCAAGTTAAAATACAATTGTCCACCCGAATGTGTTGGGTTTTCGATAAATGGATCCATCAACCAAAACTCTATGTATTCCACATTGGTAGCTTCAAAATCGGTAGTTTCTATTTTACGCATAATACCGCCCCATCTTGTTTCAGGATTTCTTAAGCTACCATCAGGATTTAATCCTGACGAAAAGCCAGTAATCACATTTACATCATAATTGTAAGGACCTCTTTCTGTAGGGTAGTAAGCCAAGTTGAGTACGGAGATATTAGTGGGTTGTCCGTTACCAGTATTAATATCCTTATTTGGAAAAACTTCTTTTTCAAAAACTTGTCGTGCATAAGGAGCTGAAATCTCATTTTTTGTTACATTAACAGGCTTAGTATCCGACTGATAAAACATAGGGTCAATTATATACCAAGCAAGTTTAGCTCTATTGAAACCATAGGAAAGACCTGTATTTGATGCAGCTTCTGGAAACATACCACCTTGCGTTTGCCCTTGTGGTGTACTTGCCAAAAACCAAGTGCCCATGTTTTTCATATCAATAGCTGATTTACTTCCTTCAAAATCATCAATATATGAAGTTCCAGCAGCACCAATGGCACTTGAGTGTCCGGGAATAAAATGAGCAAATTCGCCGTAGAAATTTATTTTTGA
Organism: uncultured Bacteroides sp.; assembly: GCA_964437995.1. GTDB lineage: Bacteria > Bacteroidota > Bacteroidia > Bacteroidales > JACABE01 > JACABE01. The sequence continues at coordinate 10,005 of CAYTJB010000003.1, forward strand.
AGGTGCTTTGGTTTGAATAAAAGGTAAAGCATCTATCATTTTAGTTAAAAACCTTGATTCGGTTTGATAAGCAATATCAACACCCCAAATAGTATTGCTAATAGGTTCATCGCCATAATTAATTTTTTGGGTTAAAGGACTTTGATGAAGGTTCATAATGGTAGCACCAATGTTAAAGTCTTTGTTTACTTCGTAATTTGCGTGCATTCCCATCATTCGCTTGGTCATGATATTGAACATCGAATTGCTCTCCATCGCAATATTAATAGGAGAACCGGAATTTAAAATACCTTCGTTAATAATTCTAACCCTACCTAATGTGTAATCAACTGTATAATCTACGTTTTCGGTAAGTGGAATGCCTCCAGAGGTAACTTTAACAGAACCTTGAGGAATATTAAATCCACCCAACGAAATTTCGGAACCTGAAGCTGATTTATAAAAACCTTCGAGTACATATTTGTTTTTATCGGGATATTGTTGTGCTTCGGTTTTTGTAAGAGTATATAATGAGTCGAAACAATGCTTGTCGGCATAATTGTTATCGTTCAAAATGGCTCTTAAATCTTTACCAAATGGCTCAATCAATGGAAAATAAATCCTACCATTATTGGCTTGAATAGTTCCTCCTGCTGTAGCCGCATTTTCAATAAAATCGAAAACTCCATCGGAAGTAGGATTCATTTGCGCATCTAAGGTATCAAGGTGCATTAATCTAATAAGTGGAATCCCTTTTTTGGGACCATCGTTAAAATAACCTGTTAGCACTCCACCTTTATCGCCTGAATATAAAATATTTAACCTAAAGTCTTGTTTGTTTACCTGATAAGCTCCTAACGAATACACGTTTTTCATCATCAATTTCCACAACGAACCACGAGTATTGAGCGTAGTGCTTTTTAGTAATTTAACAATTAATGCATTGGGGTCGCTGATACCTTGGTCTGAAAATTCCCCAACCTGATAAATGGTAGTATCTCCAATAAGTGTGTATTGGTAGGCTACTGCCAATACTTGGTCGGCATTAAGTGCCGAGTTGAGTGAGATAAACCCCAATTTGCTATTGAAAGTAAACTCGGTAGGTGCTAATTTTTTTGCACTTTCAATTTTTTCAAAATCTTGCCCTGAGTTATAGCCAAAAGGTACACCTTTTAAATAATCGCTAACTGTATTAATATTTCTTACTTGAGCGGTATCCAATAAAGAAGTAAGATTATTTGAATTATTTGAAGGCAATACTTTGCCATAATTGCTAACCACCACAGTTGTGTTTGATGGAGAATTTTCGCCCAAATCGGTTAATGCAACAATATTACGATTATTGGTAGTAGGAGCACCAATATTGGTACGCCAAACCTCAATTTTTGTAATGTTTATATTAGAGCCTATAATTGGTAACGAAGAAAGTGCTTTATTGTAATTATCTCTAAAATAGTGAGCTATAAAAAAGTGCTTGTTTTCTTCGTATTGGTCGGCTTTAAACTTAAAAGTATTGGTTTCGGCACCTCCTTGAACGGTAATATTTTTGGTTTCGGCTTTTTGTTCCGAAAAAACACCGGTAACGGTAGTTCTGCCAAATTTCAATTTGGTTTTTATACCAAACAAACTTTGGCTTCCTTGTATTAATGTAGTATTTAAGGGGAGATTAACATCTCCAGCTTCTAACAATTGTAGTATTTCGTCTTCTTTACCTTCGTAGCGTAATTTTAGTTTGTTTTCAAAAGCAAAGGTTGCTTCGGTATTATAATTGACTTTAAATTCAATTTTATCGCCAATTTTGGCAATTACGCTCATTTGAATTTTTTCCTGAAAATCGAAATTGGTTGTACTTCTATTCTTAATATCAATTGAAGGGTCATCACGCTTGTTGCCAATTATAGCAAATATAAGCTCCGCCGAGCCTTGAGGACGAATATCAATAACGTTGCTACCAAATATTTTTTCAAATACTTGTCCTCCAACTCTTAGCTGTGGAATTAAACCGCCACGATTGCCAACATTGGCTGCGTTTGAGCGTTCACGCCAATAGTTTTGCAGCGATTTATCAATATCATAATTTTGATATTCTTCAAAACTCATGCTATTGGGCGTTCTATAATCCACATCGCCCATTTTGCTATTAAAAATGTACTCATTATTATTAGGGTCGTACTCTACAGAATCGTTCACATTGGAAGGATCTTTCAAATACATTGGATGAGTAGGTTGATTCCCTGTAAAAGGTTCTGTTTGCGTAGGAATAGGAAATCGCAAACTACTATCGGGTGGAGCTATCACAATATCTTCGGGATAATACCTAAATGAGCCAGCACCAACAGGTGTTCCATTCAACATGGGCATCTGAAAGATGAAAGCTGCAAAACAAGTAATAAATAGTAAACTAATAATATACTTTAATATTCGCACCTAAATTTCTTAGTTTTTATATTGTAAGTAAATAGATTTTTTTCTACAACTTACTTCATTATAAATTTTTTAAAGCACTCTTAATCAATTGTTCCACCGTAATACTTGCTGGTTCGGAACGTATAATTCTATCTAACATTTTTTCGACAAGACTTTTATTAAAGCCAAGCATGATTAAAGCAGATAACGCTTCTTCTCGTTTTGTATTGTGTTCAACAAATAAAATTTCTTTATCGCCACCTAATTTTTCCAATTTATCTTTCAAATCCAATATAATACGTTGTGCTGTTTTAGCACCTATTCCTTTTATCGACTGCAAAGCAGATACATTATTCAATACAATTGCATGAAAAATTTCTTCGGGCGAAAGCGAAGAAAGCATCATACGAGCAGTATTTGCTCCAACTCCCGATACGCTTATCAGATGACGAAACAATGTTCTTTCTTCCTTATCTGCAAAGCCATACAGCGTATGTGCATCTTCTTTAATAGATAAATGGGTATATAACCTGCATTTTTCTTCATCTTTAATTTTTGAAAAAGTATGCAACGAAATATTAATCATATAACCTACTCCATTGCAATCAATAATGGCATAAGTAGGTGTTTTTTCGTGCAATTTACCCTCAAAATATGAATACATAATTGGATTTTGGTTGTTAATTATTGTGTTCTACAAAAATAGAAGTTTGCAAAAATACAAATTTTGTATTAATATAATAATGTGTTTTTGAAAATCTGTTGAAAAGAGTAAAAAAAGGAGAGCCACTCATGGGAGTCGAACCCACGACCTACGCATTACGAATGCGTTGCTCTACCAACTGAGCTAAAGTGGCATATAAAAAAAGACCAAAAAAAGAGATTGGTCTCACTTACTTTTTTGTCGGGATGAGAAGATTCGAACTTCCGACCCCCACGTCCCGAACGTGGTACGCTACCAACTGCGCTACATCCCGAAACTATTGTCTTACTTACAAAATTTGGACCCACAACCCTCCCGATAAGTAATCGGGATGCTCTACAAGCTGAGCTATACCTCTCTAATTATGTCTCCCCGGCGGGAATCGAACCCACGACCCATTGATTAAGAGTCAATTGCTCTACCAGCTGAGCTACGGAGAGTCCTTTTGTTTAAAAAAAAGGATTGCAAAAATATGAAAACTTTATTGGATTGAGTGCTTTTTTTGAAAATAGTTTTAAATTGATTTGAAAGATAACTATTTTTTATTTCCTAAATTTTTATACATTTTATTAACTAAATAACAATATTCACAATTTTTTTAGGAACAATAATTACTTTTTTAGGTGTTTTTCCTTCGAGCCACTTTTGAGCATCGGGATGGGCAAGTACAGTTTTCTCAATTTCGGCAATAGGAATATCGGTAGCAAATTCCATTTGAAAACGTGTTTTTCCGTTAAACGAAATAGGATAATTAAAAGTATTTTCAACTAAATAAGCTTCGTTCAATTCAGGAAATGCAGCAAAAGTAATACTTTCATTATTGCCTAATATGTGCCATAATTCTTCGGCAAGGTGTGGTGCATAAGGCGAAATCAATACAGCAAGTGCATGTAAAATATCACGTTTGTGGCATTTCAATTCTGTTAACTCATTGGTACATATCATAAAGCTACTTACCGCAGTATTGAACGAAAATCGTTCGATGTCGTCTTGTATTTTTTTAATGGTGCGGTGTAGCACCTTTAATTCCTGTGGAGTAGGCTGTTCGTTAGTTACACATAAATTATTTTCTTCATTATGGTATAATTTCCAAAACTTACGAATAAAACGAAATACACCTTCAATGCCTTTGGTATCCCAAGGTTTAGATTGTTCCAACGGACCTAAAAACATTTCGTACATACGCAAGGTATCAGCACCATAACGTACTACTAAATCATCAGGATTTTGCACGTTGTGCATTGATTTCGACATCTTTTCTACTTCCCAACCGCAATGATACTTTCCATTTTCTAATATAAATTCGGCATTGGCAAAATCGGGTAACCACTGACGAAACTTTTCAGTATCCAAAATATCAGTATCAACAATGTTTACATCAACATGAATAGCTTGTGTTTCGTAATTATTCTTTAACCCATACGATACAAATTGATTTGTGCCTTTAATTCTATATACAAAGTTAGAACGACCCTGTATCATCCCTTGATTAATCAACTTTTGAAAAGGTTCGTCTTTTACACATAAGCCCAAATCGTACAAAAATTTGTTCCAAAAACGAGCATAAATCAAATGTCCCGTAGCATGTTCGGCACCACCAATATATAAATCTACATTCTGCCAGTAAGCGTTGGCTTCTTTGGAGAATATTTCTTTATCGTTGTGAGCATCCATGTATCTTAAATAATAGGCACTGCTACCTGCAAAACCAGGCATGGTATTACATTCCAACGGATAACCTTCTTCGGTATGCCAGTTTTCGGCACGTGCCAAAGGTGGTTCGCCACTTTCGGTAGGCAAATATTTATCTATTGCCGGCAATTCTAATGGAAGCTTTGATTCATCCAGTATATAAGGCATACCATCTTTGTAATATACAGGAAATGGCTCGCCCCAATAGCGTTGACGGCTAAAGATTGCATCGCGTAAGCGATAATTTATCATTCGCTTACCAATTTCTTTTTCTTCCACAAAATCAATAACTGCTTTTATGGCATCTTTCACATTCATACCCGTAATAAAGCCAGAATTAATGCAACTACCTTCTTTTGAATCTTTCGATTCTTTCCAATTAGTGGTATCTTCGGCTTGTTCGCCAGTAGGTAATATTACTTGTGGAATTGGCAAATTAAAGTGGCGTGCAAAAGCAAAGTCGCGGCTATCATGAGCAGGAACTGCCATAATAGCACCTGTTCCATACCCTGCCAATACATAATCGGAAATCCAGATAGGAATTTCCTGATTTGTTAATGGATTAATAGCATAAGCACCGGTAAATACACCGGTAATTTTATTAACTTCTGCCTGACGCTCTCGCTCAGAACGATTTTTTGCCCATTCAAGGTATTTTGCAACTTCATCTTTTTGGTCGGCAGTAGTTATAGATGAAATAATTTCGTGTTCAGGGCATAAAACCATAAAAGTAACACCGAAAATAGTGTCAGGTCTAGTTGTGAAGATAATCATACCTTGCTCGCCTTCGGCGAGCTTAAATTGTACTTCTGCACCTGTAGATTTTCCTATCCAATTCTTCTGAATTTCTTTGATGGAATCGCTCCAATCAATATTCTCTAAGCCTTGCAATAATCTTTCGGCATAAGCTGATATTCGCAACGACCATTGACGCATAGATTTACGTTCAACGGTATAACCACCTCTCACAGATAAGCCACCAACCACTTCATCGTTGGCTAAAACTGTTCCTAATTGCGGACACCAGTTAACCATAGTATCCGAAAGGTATGCCAAACGGTAATTCAGCAATATCTCTTGTTGTTGCTTTTCTGACTTTGATTTCCACTCATCGGCTGTAAAAACTGGTATTTCACTACAACTTGCGTCAATATTAATATTACCTTCTTTTTCAAATGTTTTTACAAGTTCGGCAATGCTTTCGGCTTTGTTGGTTTTATTATTGTAATAATGATTAAATAATTGAATAAATGTCCATTGTGTCCATTTATAATAATCAGGATTACAAGTTCTTACTTCTCTGTCCCAATCGAATGAAAAGCCAATTTTATCTAATTGTTCGCGGTAACGGGCAATGTTATTTTCGGTAGTAACGGCAGGATGTTGTCCGGTTTGTATAGCATATTGCTCAGCAGGTAATCCATAGGCATCATAGCCCATAGGATGCAGTACATTAAAGCCTTTATGACGTT
>CAYTJB010000003.1:16266-17171 GCA_964437995.1 uncultured Bacteroides sp.
TTCGTTTATTAAGGTGCAAAAGTAGGAAAATTTTGTGATTTGGCGATTTGCTGATTTGAAAATGAGCCGCGAATCGCTCTAATTTTTGCTAATAAAGATTTAATATGGAGGGATTGATAATTATCTTATTAATTTTTCTACTTCTAATTTGAGTTTAGGCAAGTGATTAATTAGTATTGCCCAAATATTCTCGTCTGAAACCATATCGTAGCCATGAATAATTTGATTTCTTAGACCAACTATACGATATGCGTTTTCTATAGAACAATTTGGGTTTTCTTTTAATATACGGTTCATGGCTTCGCCAATTATTTCCAAATTTCATTCAACGGCTCTTTTAACCAACAAATTATTTGAATAATAAGGCAAATTAAATGTTTGCTCATTAAAAAAACTATCTATCTCATCAATGGCAAACTTGATATCATACAAACACTTAAGCACTTTTTCGTTCATAAATCAATTTTTTTTCTCTATCGATGATTTTTCTAAAAATCGGATTTCTAATGGCTTGATTTTCTACAATATCAACTTTTCTATTCAGCAATAGTTCCATTTGTTCTTTGAAATCCATATAATTGTCGAAATATTGATAAATGTTCACATCGAAAAATTGTATTAAAACATCAACATCACTATTTTCGTTAAACTTATCGGTAAGAACAGAACCAAAAAGGTATAATTCACCCACTTTATATTTATTACATAAAGCTATTATTCCGTTTTTATTTTGCTCTATCAGATTCATATTGCAAAAATAGTACTTTATATTACAATTTCATTGAATTTTATTGAGATAATTTGAAAATGAACCACAAATTACAAGGTCACTGCTAACTTATACCGAGTTGTTTTCATTACAATATTGTCTCTATGAATGCAACTTGGTATTAGTTGCCCAAAAA
>CAYTJB010000003.1:17181-34901 GCA_964437995.1 uncultured Bacteroides sp.
TGCAAAAGTAGGAAAATTTTGTGATTTAGCGATTTGCTGATTTGAAAATGAGTCGTAAATTACAAGTTCATTGCTAACTCAGTTGCCAAAAAATCAAAAATTAGTTAAATAATATTTTTTTGCAAAAACCATAAAATCAACTTAGTTTTGTGGTTTCAAATTAATTATATTTTATAATGCAAAAATCAATTCTATTTTTTATTTTTACACTCATTTGTAGTACATTACAAATAAACGCCCAAGAAAGCAATTTAAAATTTAAAGGCACTACTGTTTATTTAGGAAATATTGAAGAAGATAAACTACCTGTAACGGTTAGTTTTGTTTATATTAATAATAGCGCCGCCCAAATTATTGAGGCAGATAATGAAACAAAGAAAAGCAAATTGAACCAAACAAATCTGGTTTAATTACAATTGTTTATACAAACAAAAATATTGGTGTATTTAACGAAAAAGTGCTAATAAAAACCGATGAACTGAATGCTAAAGAAATTTCCTTAACGTTTGGAGGAGAAATACTTCCTCGAAAAAAAACGCGTGCTGATTTTTATGCTTTAAAAAATGGCTCGTTGGCTTTTATAAAAAATAGTTTGAATTTTGGAGAAATAAAAAACTCGCAGAAAAAATCAGACACCGTTTATATTACCAATAACTCTGAAAAAATCATCACATTAGAAACATCCGCTTTAAATCCTTCGTATGCTAAAATTCAATTTTCGGCAACAGAAATGAAGCCATCAGCTATTGAAAAAATTACAATTGTTTACGATGCAACACTGAGAAATGCTTTTGGAATAACCAAGGATACTATTTTTATTCAAACCAATGATGAAAATAATCTGTTGAAAGAGATATATTTAACAGCAGATATTTTTGAAGATTTCTCAAAAATTAAACCTGAAAAGCTTAAATTAGCACCCGAAGCCTATATGATAAATACAAACTTTGATTTCAGATACGCCAAAAAAGGAACAGATGTAAAAGCAACCTTTAACATTAAAAACAAAGGGAAAACGCAATTACTTATCCGAAAAGTGGATAAAACATGTGATTGTATTAAAGTAAATTATGCTGATAAAATAAGATTTGATAGAGATTCTCCTATTGAATTAATAATGAACACAACTTATCTGAAAGGAAATGTTGATGAAAAGGTTACGCTTATTACAAATGATCCAAAAAACGCTCGTATTGTATTGCATTTAACGGGATTAGTAGATTAAATTTGTTGATTTATTGATGTTTATATCTTATCATCTCTTTTTATTTCCACCTACTGCCGAAAAATTAATTCCAATTAATAATTCATGCATTACTGTTTTATTGTCAGGAACATATATAAAGCGATAGCCCAAATTAATAGGTGCTAAAAACCGCAATACGTGCATTTCGCTATTAGTTTCTGCACCAATAGATTGCATTTTGGTAGTTGTGTTTTTATAAGATGCAACAGCTTGCCCATAAAATAAATTCATATCTAATCGCTTGAGATACAACAATGAACCTAAGCTAAAATCAGGATAAAGCAAAGGATAAAAATAACTTACCGAAGCCGAATAAAGTTGATCGCTATACAAAGCATAACTTCCTAATGGATAATTTATTAAATCCGAAAAAGCATAAATACTTGTTCCCTTCGTTCTTTTTTGTATGCCTCCATACAATTTAAAACCATGATGATTGATTACCGAAGGGACGTAAAGATAAGTTTCGGCACTGGCAATATTACCGTAATTACTAATTCCAAAAGGAGAATGGCGAAAATTAAATTCAATGGTTTGTCCCCATTTGGGATATAAATCTCGTTCGCAGGTTTTTAAAACATGGTACCCATATATTCTGTAATCAATAGTATTAATATTGCCTTTTGTAAATTTAGCAGGTGTTGTAGCATTGTGCGAAATATTTACAAGTGTAGTATTTACAGAAGGTTGAATTTTTGTAAAATACTTCCCTGTAGGAAATTGTAAAGGTAAACTAAGTCCAAATTTTACATTGGTTTCGCCAAAAGTAAATGGCTTACGGCTATTGTCTTGCATTATCAATGTGCCTTTTCGTTGGCGATAATCAATACTTGCATCAATAATAGGGAAAAGACCTTTGTAAGTATAATCAAAATAGTATTTCCCTGCTTTTTCGGCTGTAATATACTCATAACCTGCTGTAATAAAAGATGTACTTAGCAAGTTGTGCGACATAAAAGAAACACCCGGCACAGCCGACTGGTTGTTGGCATCTATTGAAAGTGGTGCCCAGCTATGAAAATTGAATAAATGGCTGAATTTTCGGTAATTTTTAACTTCAAATTGCTTTATATCTGCTTGCTGAAAGTTAATTACGCCTTTTTCTTGTACAGCAAGTTTATCATATAACTTAAAACTATTTGTATCATTAATATCTAAAGGCTTCCATGATTCTGGCTGTAAGGCTATTGTAACAATATCATAACCGTTAGCTGTATAATTGGCATAAGCCAATTGGGTTTCATCGTAAGAAACACAAGCATCTGTAGCTCCGTATTTTGCAGAAGTAATTCTAAATATTTTGAGCGATAATGTATCTATTGCATATATATTATCTGTTTCATCGTAAGTATCGTTGTAAATAATATAATTTTTAAAATAAGTTGCATCACTTATTTCTCCATGAGTAGGTGGGATTTTAAAACTAATTTTAGTGTCATTCAAGTAATATTCTGCAAATGCTTTTCCATCAGCTAAAGTGGCTGTCATAATAATCTTTTGATCATCATCACTCCAACTTGGAGTTGCTAAAAAAGCATTTTCAGGAGAAGTTATTTTGTTTGTTATTTTTCCTGTGTTGGCATCTAATATTACCAAAGAATATTCATTTGTTAAACTTACTTCAATACAAGCTATTCTGCTGGCATCGTGCGAAATACATGGTGCAAAATAACGCGTTTTGTGCGTAAGTGTTTTGCTTTTTTTTGTTACTAAATTATAGGTTTTTATTACCGCATAACTTCGATGTGTCCAACGCAAATCAGATATTTGTTCTGCCCACACTATCAGATTATTGGCATAAGATAACGATTGCTTGAAATCATTCCCTTGCGTATATATTTTCGATTCATTCCCTTGTTTATCAATTTTTACAAAACAAGGAATATTATCCATTCCGTATTTTAAGGCAACGAATTCGCTGTCGTTTATATAATTGGGGAATCTGTAATTTGTATAACTTTTGTTTTTTCTAATGATCTGGTTTTGAAAATCAGTTATCGCTGTATGTTGAATTTGTTGTTTCCAAAGGCTATCAAAAAATGATATGGATTCCTTATAAATACCTGTAATATTTTTTCCTGTATGTTTTTTTAAGCCATTTGAAAAAGGCACAACCATGTATGGGTTTTTAGCAACATTTTTTAAGGTTTTATCCCAAACATCAGCACCATACTTATATCGGGAATATCCAACCAAATGATAGCCTAAGGTATATGGGTCGGGAATATGATTTTTATAAGAACCAAAAATAGCTTTATTGTAATTATATGTTCCCTGTTCTATAAGTTGAGCCTTTAAGTCCATGTTAAAGCTTGGTAAACGACCTCTTCCAGATTTTGTTAAAGCCGTTTCCATCACAACAGCATCGCCTTCCAAAAACCAACGGGGCAAATATACACCAGCTATTGAACCCGTAGCCATTTCGCCAAACGGAATACGCAAAATATTGGTAATTCCTCTGTACATTTGGCTTACTTGCACAGCGTGTCTGTATTCGTGAATTGCCAATTGTTCTAACCATGGCTGCGCATACATATCATGATGCGGACAAGTAAACCATTCACTACGTTTGGGAGCCCACGTTACAAAGCCATTTGACACAACCGTTTGATTGTGAAAAATTATTGGTGTTCTTACAGGTTTGAGGCTTAACGTAACAGTATTGTAATCATAAGCAAATTCTAAATAATTTGCAATATAATTTGCGTGATTAGTAAAATCTGTTGGAAAAATTAGCTGAAAATGAGGTGTATTAATTTGCTTCCATTTTACACTTGCAGGGTCTTGACCAGCATCGTAAAATTGAGCATTAATATTGCAGTGAAACAGAAAAAAAACAAATAAGAAAATGAGTTTATTACGCATTTTAATCATATTTGTAATGCAAATCATTCAATACCAGATGCTAACACATCAATAATATGAATACATTTGATAGGCAAGTTTTGTTTTTTTATGTATGCGTCTTGGTGCATCAAACATGATGCATCGGTAGAAACAATATATTCAGCACCTGTTTCTAATGCATTCAGCACTTTTTGTTCAGCCATTGCAGTAGAAATGGGTTCGTGTTTTATAGAAAAAGTACCGCCAAATCCACAACAAACATCTGTATCTTTCATTTCAATTAACTCTAAGCCTTTTACTTGTTGCAATAGCAAACGAGGTTCGTCCTTAATGCCATATTCTCTTAATGCAGCACAAGAATCGTGATAAGTAACTTTGTGATTGAAAGTTGCACCCACATTAGTAACTCGTAAAACGTTTACTAAAAAATCAGTAAATTCAAAAATATTTTTTTGCAACCTTCTGAATTCCAAATGATATGCTGTGTTGTGAAATAATTTTCCATAGTAATTTTTTACAAAACCAATACAAGATGCCGAACCGCCTACAACATAACGATCGTTAGGGAAATCGGTTAAAAATTTTTCGCCCATTGCGCGTGCTTCGTCCCAAAAGCCACTGTTAAAAGCCATTTGCCCACAGCAAGTTTGATTGGGGTTATAGTGAACTTCCTGCTTTAAGTTTTCAAGAATTTTTACCATATTAAAAGCAGTTTCAGGAAAAACTTGGTCAACAAAGCATGGAACAAAAATATCAATTTGGTTAGTCATATAAGTATTGTAAATAATTATAATTATCAAACAAAAGTAAAGAAAAAATAGTTAATAAAACCGCAGAATTATATATTGTTTTTATGAATTAATCTTTATATTCACAATTTCTAAGATTTCTGCTTCTATTTGTTTGGCTTTGGTTTCAATTTCGGCTCCTTTGGCTAAAATGTCATCTACAAAAGCTTTGTCTTTTAAACCACTTGCATTTATTTTCACATTCAAATAAGCACCCATTACAGCCGAACGTGCACACAATGCTCCTACTCCTGCATCGGTTACTGAATTTGGATTTCCAACTTCTGCCATTGCTCTAATAATTTCAAAAGCATCAAAAGCTCTTTGCATCGTTCTAAATGGCACTTTAATAGCATACTTAGTAGCTTCCTGAATGGCAGCAGTACGTGCAGCTTTTTCATCATCTGTTCCTTTTGGTAATCCAAATGCATCCATAATCTTATTGAAAGCATTGGTGTCTTCATCTACCAAAAATAACAATTCATCTTTAATTCGTTGCCCTTTTTCAGCCCAGTTAGAGAATTCTTCCCATCGCTCGTCCCAACCTGCTTTGTGAGATGAAAGATTAGCAACCATTGTAGCCAAAGAAACACCCAAAGCACCCATGTATGCAGCAATAGAACCACCTCCGGGAGCAGGAGACTCAGAAGCTGTTTCGTTGGCAAAACCAGTGCAAGTCATGTCAATCAATTTTTTGCTTTTGTTTTCAGATTCAAGCAAGTATTCAATAATTTTTTCGGAAGGATTAAAAGGTTTTAAATCGTCTAATCCCATTGATTTGATAGCTATTTTTATAATTTCATCTTCTGAAACACCTACTGAACGTTGTTGTTTTATAAGATAATGCTTACCTGCATCAATAATAGCACGTTTAGGAACTAAACCTACTATTTCCAATCCGGTAACTCTAACACCACGAGCAGCAGCTTTACTACTTACTTCATCAAAAGCCACATGCAAAGGTGTTTGCGAAATATTGGTAATATTCATCGAAACTTGAGCAATACCATATTCTTCGATAAACCAACCAATGGCTTTTGTACCTTTTAAAGTACCAGGAACCATTACTTGATTGCCTTTTTCGTCTAAAACAACTTTGCCAGTTGCTTGGTTACCTTCTCTTTTAGGGCGTCCTTTTTCGCGAACATCAAAAGCAATAGCATTTGCCCTGCGTGTAGAAGTTGTATTTAAGTTATAATTCACTGCAATCAAAAAATCGCGAGCACCAACTGCTGTAGCTCCTGAACGAGCAACACTTTCGTTAAATTGGTATGGTCCGAAATCAGGTTTCCATTCAGCAGTAGAAATACGGTCTTTTACAGCTTCATATTCTCCTTGACGACAATTAGCCAAATTTCGGCGTTTAGGTTCTTTGGCTGCACTTTCGTAGCAATACACAGGAATACCTAATTCTTCGCCAATGCGTTTACCTAATTTATGAGCATATTCAACCACTTCTTCCATAGTAATGCCTGCAACGGGCACTAATGGGCATACGTCGGTAGCACCAGACCTTGGATGGTCGCCTTTATGATGTCGCATGTCAATTAATTCCTGAGCTCTTTTTATGGCTTTAAAAGCAGCATCAATCACTTCGTCGGGAGTTCCTACAAAAGTTACTACAGTTCGGTTGGTTGAAAAACCTGGGTCAACATCTAATAATTTTACACCATCTACTTTTTCAATTTCATCGGTAATTTGCTTGATAATAGCCATATTGCGTCCTTCACTAAAATTAGGAACACATTCTATGAGTTTCTTCATATTATTTAAAGTTGTTATTTTTTTCTTGTTTGCAAAAGTATAATTTTTTTATTTATTAATCAGTGTCTCTAAGAAAATGCATATTTTTATTTCGAGAGTTGTATTATTTTGCTAAACCTCTCTTTTGTCATCCCATTTTTGTCATGCTGAACGAAGTGAAGCATCTCATTAAAAAAGAATGTATTTATTATGAGATTCCTCGTTATCACTCGGAATGACAAAAAGGAAATTGACTTTCAGTTTTTCACTTTAAAAACTTTATGAACTTTCTTACTTTATGAACTCATTCCACAAATAGCCAAAATTTCTTCCACATACTTCCTATCGTTCGATAAACGAGGTACTTTGTGTTGTCCGCCTAATTTATCTTTCGATTTTAGCCAATTATAAAAAGTGTTTTGAGGAACAATTCTTACGATTGGTAAATGTAGCATAAGACTATGGTATCGTTTGGCTTCGTAGTCAGAATTGAGCGATTTAAGGGCATTGTCTAATATTTCGGTAAAATATTCAATACTTTCAGGCTCTTTTTCAAATTCTATTAACCATTCGTGGCTGGCATTTTTCCCTTCTTCTAAATAAATGGGAGCAGCGGTAAATTCCACAATGCTGGCATTAGATTTTTCGCAGGCTATAGCCAATGCATTGATAGCATTATCAACAATTAATTCCTCACCAAATGCGTTGATATAATTTTTTGTACGTCCAGTAATTTTAATACGAAAAGGCTTGAGTGATGTGAATTTAACAGTATCGCCAATTACATAACGCCACAATCCGGCATTGGTAGAAATAATCATGGCATAGTTTACATTTTTTCTTACTTCTTCTAATGAAAGTGTTTTGGGATTTTCTGTATCAACTAATTCTATTGGTAAAAATTCATAATAAATGCCATAATCAAGCATTAGTAGCAATTCATCGGAATGTGGATTATCTTGTATGCCAAAAAAGCCTTCGGTAGCATTATAAGTTTCTAAATAATTCATTTTTAACGAAGGAATCAAAGTTTTAAATTGCTCACGGTAAGGCAAAAAGCTTACACCACCATGAAAATAAACTTCAAGATTTTGCCACACTTCGCTAATATTTTGTTTACCTGTGATTTCTAATATTTTCTTTAACAACAACAATGTCCATGATGGAACACCTGAAATATTGGTAACATTGTGATCAATAGTTGCCAATGCCATTTTTTCAATTTTACTTTCCCATTCGTCCATCAAAGCAATGGTTTTGTTGGGAACTCGCTGAAATTCTGCCCAAAATGGTAAATTTTCTATAATAATAGCCGACAAATCTCCATAATAGGACTCACTGTTAAATTCATTAATTTTATGGCTTCCACCCAATGCCAAACTTCGCCCATCGAATATTTTTGTATCAGGATAGTTGTTACAGAAAATAGAAAGCATGTCTTTTCCACCTTTAAAATGGCATTCTTCAAGCGATTCTTCGCTTACGGGAATAAATTTACTTTTATCGGAAGTAGTACCCGACGATTTGGCAAACCATTTTACATCGGTATTCCACAAGATATTTTGTTCGCCTCGCATCAAACGGTCAATGTGTGGTTTTAGCGAATTATAATCGTTAATGGGAACTCTTTCTTTGAATTGTTCGGGTTTAAGAATAGATTTGTAATCGTATTGTAAGCCCCATTCAGTATCTTTGGCAGCATACATAAGCTTTTTGAACCATTCCTGTTGAACTTCATGAGGATATTTCATAAAAAGCTCAATTTGATGGATGCGTTTTTTGATAATCCACGATAACACTGAATTGATAAGAGCCATAAACTATTTACTTAATTAAAACCAGTACAAACCTACGATTTTTTTCATTAGAAATTACATTTTGATTTTGGTAATTGAGTGATTTATAAAAATTGAATATAAAATTAAAGCCATAGCAGTTTTAAACCACTTATCGGATTGAGAAAATAAAAAACCTGCCAGATTTTATAAAATCTGGCAGGTTTAAAAAAGTAAAACTTACGAAATTCGCGAATAGCCTTTCATTATACCACGACTTGACTTAGATATAAATGATAAAATTTCATCGCGTTCTGAAGTAGCAGGCATTTCGGCTTCTATTACATCAATCGCTTGTGTTACGTTGTAGCCTCTTAGGTAAATAATACGATAAATATCTTGAATTTCTTTAATCTTCTCAAAACTAAATCCTCTGCGACGCAATCCTATTGAATTAATTCCAACATAAGAAAGTGGTTCACGAGCACTTTTAGTAAAAGGAGGAACATCTTTACGTACCAAAGAACCTCCGGAAATCATAGTATGTGCACCGATATTTACAAACTGATGAACAGCCGATAAACCTCCAATAATTGCCCAGTCGTCAATATTAATATGTCCGGCTAAAGTAGCAGCATTGGCAAGGATACAATTATTGCCGATAACACAATCGTGAGCAATATGTACATAAGCCATTAGCAAACAGTTGTTGCCAACTACAGTTTCCATATTGGCTTTTGTGCCTCTATTGATAGTAACAAACTCACGAATGGTAGTATTATCGCCAATGGTTACAGTAGTATCTTCACCATTGTATTTTAAATCTTGAGGCGGTGCCGAAATAACAGCACCTGGATATACTTTGCAGTTTTTGCCTATGCGTGCACCTTCCATTATGGTTACATTCGGACCTATCCAAGTTCCTTCGCCGATTATAACGTTTTTATCAATAGTAACAAATGGTTCGATTACAACATTTTTAGCTACTTTGGCTTGAGGATCTACATAAGCTAATGGCTGATTCATCTATTTATTTTTTAAATGTTTAAATTGTTTTGTCTAAAAAGTACATTACCTAACTTTAATAATTTGAGCAAGCATTTCAGCTTCCATAACAACTTTTGTGCCAACATAAGCAACGCCTTTCATATTACACAAGCCTCTACGAATAGGGGTTAAAAGATCAAGTCTAAAAATTAATGTATCACCAGGAACTACCTTGCTTCTGAATCTTACATTGTCAATTTTCATAAAATAAGTAGCATAGTTTTCGGGGTCTGGAACTGAACTTAATGCCATAATACCACCTGTTTGAGCCATTGCTTCTACTTGCAAAACACCAGGCATAACAGGTTCATTAGGAAAATGACCAACAAAAAAATCTTCGTTCATGGTTACATTTTTTAAACCAACAACGTAAGTATCAGTCATTTCAAGAATTTTGTCAACCAATAAAAATGGAGGACGATGAGGCAGTAATTCTCTAATTTTATTAATATCAAATAATGGTGGCTTATTTAAATCATAAGCAGGTACTTCTTTTTTTGAAGCTATTTCTAATTTAATTTGCTTCTTTATCAATTTTGCAAATTCAACATTTGAGCTATGTCCCGGACGACTAACAATTACATGTCCTTTTATTCTTTTTCCAATAAGTGCTAAATCACCTATTACGTCTAATAACTTATGACGAGCCGGTTCGTTATTAAAATACAAGTCAACATTATTTAAAATGCCTTCTGCCAATACTTCAACAGATGGTTTGTTAAATAAATCTGCCAATCTGCCTAATTCTTCTTTCGACATTACTCTATTCACAAACACAATGGCATTGCTTAAATCGCCACCTTTAATAAGATTGTTTGAGAGCAAGTATTCTAATTCATGTAAAAAAACAAACGTTCTGCAAGGTGCAATTTCTGTTTGAAAATCATCGAGTTTATTAAGTGATGCAAATTGAGTATTTAAAACTTTTAACTCGTAATCAATTAATACCGAAAGTTTGAATTCTTTGCTTGGGATGATTACCATCTCAACCTTTTTTTCGTGATCGTTATAATTGATATTAGATTTTATTTCGTAATATTCTTTTTCGGCTTCTTGGTCAACAATACCAGCTTCTAATAAGGCTTCTACAATAGGTTTAGAACTTCCATCAAGAATTGGCATTTCGGAATCATCTAATTCTATTAATATATTATCAATGCCCAAACCAAAAATGGCAGCTAATACATGTTCTACGGTACTTACTTTTATTCCATTTAGTTCTAAGGTAGTTCCTCTTGATGTATCCACTACTAAATCTACATCGGCATCAATTAATGGCGAATTTTCAATATCTGTTCTTTTAAATTTGTACCCAAAGTTGATGGGAGCTGGTTTAAAGGTAATGTTTACATTGTTTCCTGTGTGTAAACCTGTTCCAGATATTGATACTGGTTTTGTTATTGTTTTTTGTTTTTCTGTCATAATTAATTTGCAAAAATAGTAATATTAGATTAATATTAACTTATTTAAAAACACATTTTGATAATTTTTGCAAAAATACTTAAAAAGTAAAATCTATCAAGTTTTTTCTTAACAGAAAGGAAGGATTTTTTATTTATTGAACAAAAAAAACGAGACAAATTTAATTTGCCCCGTTTTTAATTAACCAAAAACCAATTTTGTGAAAAATTACATACATTTTTCAGGTGTAAAATTTACTATACAAAAGTAGAGGCAATCGAGCAAGCGTGCTGTTAATGGACGTTAATATATGTTAATAAATGTTAAACCTTGATATTAAAGGGAAACAATAGCTAATTTTGTTTTCTCCATGAATAAGAAAAACATAATAATTATCATCATTCTGATGACCTTAGCCTTAATTGGCTTGGTTGGGCTTCAGTTATACTGGATTAAGAATGCGATTGCAGTAGAAGAATCTAATTTCAGACGCAGTATTGACGAAGCCATTTCTATTGTTGTTACAAAATTAGAGAAAAAAGAAATAACCTCACAGTTAAACAAATACAAAGAAAGAACTTTACTTATTAATACCATTGATTCCCTTAACGCATTATTATACAAGGAACAACAAAAATACCCCGGTATTGACGAAGAAAGCCAACCTCTTGATGATGAAGGTATTTCAAATCGGAAAATTGAAGTTAGTTCGTGGGAAAGCTACAATGGCGAAACCACTATATATTTAGATACAAGCATTGTAATTGCTGGAAATCCTGCTTCCAATGGACTTAATAATGCAAATAAAAAAACAATTCAGCATCATAAAATTGATATAGACAAATCCGTTTTAAATGATTATATAATTATTAAATCAAAAAGAGATCAATTATTTAAAAAAGTAAATTTAATAGAAGATTTTTTTGAAGACGTCGTTAATTTGGGAAGATTTAAACCTATCGAAAAACGCATTAATCCTTATGTGTTAGATTCACTAATATTTCAAGAACTACAAAATAAAGGTATAAAAACAGAATATGAATTTGGAATT
Organism: uncultured Bacteroides sp.; assembly: GCA_964437995.1. Taxonomy (GTDB): domain Bacteria; phylum Bacteroidota; class Bacteroidia; order Bacteroidales; family JACABE01; genus JACABE01. The sequence goes on from CAYTJB010000003.1 coordinate 29,080, forward strand.
TATAGTCCCAACAGAGGGCAATTAATTGTTCAGAAAACAGGGAAATATAGTAATGAGCTATTAAATAGAAACTATGCTTACGTTCTTTTCCCAAGCGAAATGTATATAAATCCAGAGTACCTAATGCTTTATTTCCCAAAAGAGAAGAGTTTTTTGATGATGCAATTGTGGTTAATGCTAATCGTTTCAATGTCGCTGATAATTATTATAATTTTTTCATTTTCATACTCAGTTTTTACTGTTTTTAAGCAAAAGAAACTCTCTGAAATGAAAAATGATTTTGTAAATAACATGACCCACGAAATCAAAACGCCAATTTCTACTATTTCGTTAGCATGTGAAGCATTGGGCGACAGGGATATTAAAAAATCGGAAGAATTGTTTTCTACTTATATCAATATGATAAAACAAGAAAACAAGCGTTTAGAAACTTTAGCGGAACATATTTTACAAACGGCTACTTTAGAAAAAGGGCAGTTGGTTCTTAAAAAAATAGAATTAGACATACATCAAATTATTTCGCAAGCAGTTAATAATGTAGGGTTTCATGTGATGCAAAAAAGCGGTAGCATTACTCAAAATTTGAATGCCCACAAATCAACAATATTAGCCGATAAAGTTCATATTACCAACTTGATTTATAATTTGTTGGATAATGCTAATAAATATTCTCCCGAAAAACCACGAATAATTATTTCAACCGAAAACAACCAAAAAGGAGTAATTATTAAGATTAGTGATAACGGGATAGGCATTACTAAAGCCAATCAAAAGAAAATATTTGATAAGTTTAACAGAATTTCAACTGGCAATGTGCATGATATTAAAGGGTTTGGACTTGGCTTAAGCTACGTAAAAGCCATTGTTGTTAAGCATCATGGTAGCATAGAAATTGAAAGTGAATTAAAAAAAGGTTCAGTTTTTACTGTATTTTTACCTTTTGAATAGTCTTTTTAAAGTAAAGAATTGCAATTAATTTAACCGAATAAATTTATACGTAATGCTACCTGTTTGGTCTTCAGGGGCATTAGCATCTTGGCTAAAATGAGATCGCATGGCTGCATTTTCGGCAAGTTTCCACAATGCACGGTCGGAAGTAGTTGTGCCTCTTTCTCCTGCCGCTACCCGAGTAACATCTCCATTGTTGTTTACCCAAATTTTAACAACTACAGTTCCTTGTTCTTTTGAATTGTATTCAGGTTTTGGTAACGATTTTGAACTACGACCTTTGAGTGAAAAAGAAGGACCACTACCTCCTCCGCCACTTCCTGGTGTTCCTACATGATTGGTAGCATTGGGATTGCCAAAAGGATTACCTTGATCGCCAGGTTTGCCTGTAACACCTTCGTTGCCACCATTTTTCCCTTCTTTCTTTGTATTAAAAAGAGCCAAAGAATTTATTTTAACAACTTCTTTTTTAACTTCTTCTGTTGGTTTTTTAACTGGCGTAACGTTGTCTTTTTTCTTGTCGTTCAGTTTTATAGCTTCTTCGGTGGTTTGGGTAGAAATCTGCTCTTTTTCGGCTGAAAGTTGCTCTGTTGGTGTACTGACAACATTTTCGGTAAGTTGTTCGGGTTGAATATTGCCCATACCATCATTGCTATTGCCTAAATTTACTTCTACACCTTGTTCTTCGGGCAAAGGTAGGGGAGTGGTAAACCCAAAGAAAATAAAGAACAACAGCAGTAAAGCATGAAAGTTTACTGTCCCAATTATTCCATAAATTCTATTTTTATCTCCAACCATTCTATTGTTCTTTTGGTGAAGTAGCTAAAATTACCTTATGTTTGGTATGATTTTTATTATTAATACCATTAATTGCATCTATCACATTTACAATATATTGAACAGGAACTGTTTTGTCGGCTCTTAGCACAACAGATGCATCAACTTGACCTGTAAGTCTTTTTTCTAAAGATGTTTCAAGCATCTCTGAACTTGAAGGGATTTCTTCAACAAAAAACTGATATTGATCGTTGATATAAACTGTTACGCTTTGCTTAGCCATTGTTTTGCTGGTGCTGTTAGGAAGTAACAGTTTTACAGCATTGGGACTAACCAAGGTAGAAGTAATCATAAAAAAGATAAGCAACAGAAAAACCAAGTCCGACATGGAAGCCGTACTAAATTCTACACTGCGTTTATTTCTGGTTTTAATTGACATAACAATTTGTTATTTAACAACATGCAATTTTTTTCAAAACTTTCTAACTTTACAAACTTTATGAAGCAGGTTCGTGAAGTAAATCCATAAATTCTGTAGCTCTTGCTTCGAGTACAAAAACTAATTTCTCAATTTTTGCAACTAACAGATTATAGCAAATATAAGCGATAATTCCAACTATTAAACCGGCAACTGTTGTTACCATAGCTTCGTAAATACCATTAGAAAGCAATTGAATATCAATGTTATTACCAGCTTTCGACATATCGTAAAACGCCCTAACCATACCGGTAACAGTACCCAAGAATCCAATCATAGGAGCAGCACCGGCTGCTGTAGCTAACCATGCAATGTTTTTTTCTAAACGAGCAACTTCGAGTTTCCCAACATTTTCGATGGCTGCATTAATATCGTTGAGCGGTTTCCCTATGCGTGCCAGTCCTTTTTCTATCATGCGAGCAATGGGCGAATTATTGTTTTTACACAATGAAACGGCAGAATCTAAGCGGTCGCTATGGATAAAATCGCGAATATTGTTCATAAAATTGGCATCATCTTTTGATGCTTTTTTAATAGCAATATATCTTTCAATAAAAATATAAATGGCGATTATTGATAAAACCGCAATTGGAATCATGAGCCATCCACCTTTTAATGCAAGATTTATCATCGAAAATGTTTCTTCTGTTTTTGGCTGAGCAACCTGAGTTGCAACTTGATTAACAACTTGTGTAGCAGCCTGATTAACAGTGTCAACCATATCGGAAGTTGTTTGGGTTATTTGCAATAATATTCCTGTCATTTTTTATAGAATTTTTAATTTATAAAAGTAAAGTTTAATCCGATAGCTGATATTTTGGCAACCGTTTTTTTGCTAACAGTGTTTTGTTAATAATAACGGTGTGGTTTTTATTAAACCTAAATTCAAATAATTACTGATATTGATACATGGTTTTGTTTTGAATGATACCATTTTCATTAAAAACGGTAACTTCTTGTAGTAAGCCTTTGTCGGTATAATTGTAAATTGCAGATTTATCAATTTTTTCGCCTCCTTTTTGATAATACACAATTTTATCATATTTATCTTCGTCGTTATAAGTAGCTATGTTTTTGCTTTTTATTTTTCCATTTTTTGATATTGTTGTATTTTCTGATTTTATCAGTATTTTCTGATTGTTATAGGTCATTTTTTTTAATTGTGAATTTTCACTATTATTAGTTGCAAAAGAGCTAAAATACTCACATAGCCATCCATTGGGTGTTTTTTTTTGTAGTTTTATAAATCAATTTATTTGGAGAGTAATGTAGTGCCGATTCTAAACAAATACTATCTTTATCATACTTAGAAACAAGTAATAATAACTTTCCTTCTTCATTAATGGTTCTGTTGGTAATTGTAAAACCGCCATCTTTATCATAGTCAGCTATTTTACAAATCTGAACGGTATCTTTCATTTTGCGTCTTTCAGTTCCTTCGGCTGAGCAAGCATACGACCACACTTTTTCTATCTTTCCTTTTCCATTGAATTTGGTTGTAGTTTCCTTATCACCATTCGAATAATATGTATAAACCATTCGTGTTACCAACTTATGTTTTTTGCCATGATAGCTATTAGATTCGGACGTTTTTCCTTGTTCGTTTTTTAAGTAAACAGTATGATAAGTAAGTATCCCATTCTTGTCGTAGCTTTTGGTTTCTATTGTTCTCCCTTTTTCATCGAGAATATTTTCCCACCAATAGATTGGTTTTCCTTTTTTGTTAAAATACTTTTGCATGATAAGCCATCCCTTATCTGAATATTTTTGCTCGTTATGATACTCTATTTTTCCTTTGCGTGAAAATCTTTTTTCAAAGATTGTAAAACCATTATTGTCGTACAATTTTTGCTCGTAAAGATAAGTATTTGTGTCTTTTGTAAAATTTTGGCAATATATTTTTTGTTCTTTAAGCTGCAATTCTTTATAAAGATTTTTAGGTCTTTGCATTCTTTTATAATACGAAAACGGATTATAAATAGTAATATCATAAGAATACTCGCCAAAACTTTTGTAAAAAAAGAACTCTTGTGCATGGGTAGTTGCTGTAATCGAAAGAAATACTGTTAAAAGAAGAAAGATTTTTTTTGTAATTTGATTGTCGGATTTTACTTTCATAGGTTTGGCTTTTAAATTAATAAAAATATGAAACGCCTCTTATTCCTATTTTATTGTAAGAAAACCTAAAAAATTCCTTGCTCGTTCAATTTGTATCTATTTTTGATTGAAATGTTTTGTATTATAAAACAAATAACAACAGCTCACAACTAATTGATAAGCAAAATGCTGCAAGTTTTTTACAAAAGTTGCAAGCTACAGAATGAGGCACGATGACTTTTAGTGTTAACGTTAATATACCGAATGAAATCAGGTTTGCAAAAAAACTTTGCTGCAATTGGCTCGGCATAACTGTTTAGAAACAGTATACAGTCCCAAAATAGCTATAATTTTACGATTCTCTTTCCATTAAATGTTGAGCGAAGTTTAATAGGTTTTGTTTTTGTGAAGGTTCTATTGCAATTTTATTTAAGCATTCGATGGCTTTATTATAGTATTGTTGCATTTGGGCAATCGTTAATGCTTCAATATTTAGTTCGTTATAAACAGATTTAACACCAGTTATCTTTTTTTCACTTTCTTTTTCTGGCAAACTAAAATATGTTTTTAAATTATCGAGTTTTTCCCCTTTTGCCAATTCAAACGCTTTTAGATACAAATATGTTTTTTTGTTGGTAACAATGTCGCCTCCCGTAATTTTGCCAAATTTTTCGACATCTGAATACACATCTAATAAATCATCTTTTAATTGAAAAGCAAGCCCAATATTTACGCCAAAATTATAAATATGATTGGCATTTTCTTTATTAGCACCGCCTATTATAGCACCTATTTTTAAACTTCCACCTAATAATACAGCCGTTTTTAAGCGAATCATTTCCAAATAATCAGGAATACTAATGTTTTCGGCTGTTTCAAAATTCATATCAAACTGCTGTCCTTCGCAAACTTCAATAGCTGTGCGATTTAATACGTGTAAAACATCAGGAATAAATTTAATTTCTGTTTTTAGTATGTATTCATAAGCCATTGCAAACATGGTATCGCCCGAAAGTATAGCAATATTGGTATTCCACTTTTTGTAAACGGTCTCTTTTCCACGTCTGATAGGTGCTTTATCCATAATATCGTCGTGCAATAACGTAAAATTGTGAAAAATTTCCATTCCTATAGCCGGATAAATAGCATTTTCGATATTTCCACCAAACATATCGCAAGCCAACATGGCAAGCAATGGACGCATTCTTTTGCCACCTTGCGAAAGCGTATAACTTATTGGTTCGTAAAGCAAAGGCGGATTTCCTTCAAATTTTTGTTCCAATAGTTTTTGGTTAATTTTATCTTGTAATTCCTGAATAGTGTGCATTGTAAACTTTTTTAACCAAGTTCTTAAATCCCCGAAAGTACTCTTTACTTTACGAACTTTATAAACTGTATAACTTTATGAACTTATTTAATAAGCTGTAGCAAATAATCGCCATAACCGCTTTTGAGCAAAGGTTTGGCTACTTCTATCAATTGCATTTTATCAATAAATCCTTGACGAAAGGCTATTTCTTCG
>CAYTJB010000003.1:34911-39836 GCA_964437995.1 uncultured Bacteroides sp.
AATTTCTTCGATACAACCAATTTTTAAACCTTGACGTTGTTCGATAACTTCAACAAATTGTGATGCTTGCAGCAATGAGTTAAAAGTTCCTGTATCTAACCAAGCAGTTCCACGACTCAAAATTCCCACTTTAAGTTTGCCTTGTTCTAAATAATATTTATTTACATCGGTAATTTCGTATTCGCCTCTTTTGCTGGGCTGTATGCTTTTTGCAACTTCAATTACCGAATTATCATAAAAATATAAACCAGGAACTGCATAATTTGATTTTGGTTCCATAGGTTTTTCTTCTATTGAAATGGCATTAAAATCTCTATCAAACTCAACAACCCCATAATGCTGTGGATTAGACACATGATAAGCAAACACCATACCACCAACAGGATCGTTATTTTCTTGTATTAGTTTTTGCAAACCACTGCCATAAAAAATATTGTCGCCCAAAATTAAAGCTACTTTATCTTTTCCTACAAATTCTTCGCCCAATACAAAAGCTTGTGCCAATCCATTAGGCACTTCCTGAACTTTATAGCTGAATTTACAACCAATTTGATGTCCATCGCCTAATAATCTTTCAAAATTAGGCAAATCGGTTGGTGTTGAGATAATTAAAATTTCGCGAATACCAGCCATCATTAAAACTGATAATGGATAATAAATCATAGGTTTATCGTAAATTGGCATCAACTGCTTGCTAACTGCAATGGTTAGAGGATGTAAGCGTGTTCCCGAACCGCCGGCTAATATTATTCCTTTCATTTTCTATCTTTTATAAATTTTAGCCAAAAATAGAATTTATTTTTCACAGAAACAGCAAAATATCAAAAAAAATTACAAAAGAATAATTTAAACAAAAAATATTCATAGCTTTGTAAACTATGAATTAATAAAATTTTGGAGGATTAATTATGATTACATTTAGAAAAAATATTGCGTTTGCATTGGTATTGATGTTGGCTTTTACAGCTTGTGTTTCAAAGAAAAAATTTGTTGCCTCAGAAACCGACAGAAAAGCGTGTATGGAAAGAGAAATTAATTTGAATGAACAAAAAAACAGTTTAAATAAGCAAGTTGCTATGTTAGAAGGCGATACTACAAGCTTATCAGCTCGAATAAGAGAATTTGAAAAACGTATGATTGAATACAACCAAATGATTTCGTCTAATCTTTCGGAACAAGAAAAATTAAACCTCATGCTTAAGAAAAAGAATGACGATTTAAAAGAAAGGGAACGTAAAATCAATGAGTTAGATTCAATTTCTAAAAAACAAACTGCATTTCTTACTAATGTGATGGAAAAAATTAACGGTGCCTTGGTCAATTTCAAAAAAGACGAATTAACGGTAGAGCTGAAAGATGGTAAAGTTTACATTTCAATGGCTGATAAACTTTTATTTACATCAGGCAGTTCTACTTTAGATGAAAGGGGAAAAACCGCTTTAGGAATGCTTGCAAGTGTTTTAAAAGAACAACCAAGCTTAGATATTTTAATCATTGGACATACCGATAGTATTCCTATTAAAACTACCTGCCTAAAAGACAATTGGGATTTAAGCGTTTCAAGAGCCAATAGCATGGTAAGAATATTGACAGAAACATATAAAATTAACCCAATAAAAATAATGGCTGCCGGCAAAAGTGAATATTCGCCCGTTGCAACCAACGAAACCAAAGAAGGAAGAGCTTTAAATCGTAGAATTGAGATAGTTATATTGCCTAAATTAGATGAACTATATAATTTAATTCTAAAAAAATAGGTTTTGAGTTAATTGAATAATTCAACAGGGTTTTATCTCAAACTCATCCCAATCCAAGCCAACGGTAAATTTATTTCTGAAGTCGCATATAAACTCTTTGGAAAGATTTACCGTATGCGTTTCTTCTTTATTTGCTTCGGCTTGTAATATTACATTGCCTACTGGGTCAATAATCATAGAGTCGCCTGTATGTGATGTTCCAAAACCATCGAAACCAACCCTATTTACACCTATTACATAAGATTGATTTTCGATAGCTCTTGCCTTTAATAGCGTTTGCCAAATATATGAACGACTGGCGGGCCAATTAGCTACATAAATCATTAAATCATATTCATACTTTCCTTCTTTATATGTATTTTTGCTCCATACAGGAAATCTTAAATCGTAACAAATATTGAGATTAATTTTCCAGCCGTTGAGTTCTACAACACATCGCTGATTGCCACCGTTAAAAATCTTAAATTCTTCGCTCATCCTAAAAAGATGGCGTTTGTCGTAAGTAAAATAATTACCGTTTGCTTGCATCCAAATCATTCGATTATAGAACTTTTCGCCTTCTTTTATAAGCAAACTTCCTGTAATAATACAATTTTTTTCTTTGGCTTTGAGTTTCATCCAACTAACAGTAGTTCCCGCCATAGTTTCGGCACACATAACAGGATTGATAGAAAAAGCTGTGTTAAACATTTCGGGTAAAACAATAATATCAGTAGTTTCGTTAAGACTTGTTAATTTTAAATCAAAATTGGCTAAATTTTGTACCGTATTTTCCCAAGCCAAATCACTTTGAATAATTGATATTTTTAAATCTTTCATAAAAAAGGTATATGCTTCAAATTTAATTGCTAAAATACAAAATTAGTTAGTAGATTTGGCAGTCTTTTATTATTTTTGCAAATATGCCAGTAAAAACAAAAAAAACAATCGAAAAAATTTATTTTTCAATAGGCGATGTAGCTGCAATGTTTAATGTAAATACTTCGTTGATACGCTTTTGGGAAAAAGAGTTTGATGTTATTCAACCACACAAAAACGAAAAAGGAACGCGATTTTTTACAAAACAGGATATTGATAATTTTCATCTTATTTATCATTTGGTAAAAGAACGTGGCTTTACCTTGCAAGGAGCTAAAGATAAACTCAACGAAAACAAAACAGAAACTGTTGAAAACCACGAAATAGTGAAATCACTCGAAAAAATAAAGGGTTTTTTGATTGAGATTAAAGATAGTTTATAGAAATAAGCTCATTAATTCAACGATCCATTTAAGTTTCTAAAATACATATCCATTACAAAAAAATAGTCGTTAATTAACTGTGCTTTAACCTTTTCTGTTTTCTCAAATGAAATTCTTGCCAATAAAACTTGAGCTTCTATCAACAAGCCTCTTGTATTAACCAAAGGTTCGGATAATGGATGCTTAGGTGCTTTCGTAATTGTTTCGTATCTAACAATTTCCCATTCTTTTTCTATATCAAAAATTCTAATCACTTTTAAAGAACTTCCATGCTTGTAAACTCAAATTTATTACCGTCAAACAAGCCTTTATCGCTTAATTTTAATTCAGGAATTACCAATAACGCCATAAACGACAACGTCATATAAGGTGCATTTAGCACAGTGCCTAATTCCTTGGTTTTTTTATCAATAAAATCATATTTTTCGGCAACTTCAAAGCCATCATCTGCCGACATTAAGCCAGCAACGGGTAAGGGTAAATGGTAGGTTTCTGTTCCATTAACCAACGAAATGCCACCAGTAGATTGTATGAGCAAGTTTATTGCGTTTATAATATCTTTGTCGTTGGCACCAACAGCTATAATATTATGGCTATCGTGGGCTACTGTAGATGCCAATGCACCTTTCTTTAGTTGAAATCCATTGATAAAAGCCACAGCTGGCGTAGCTTTTTGGTAGCGATTCATTACTACTATTTTTAATACATCATTTTCTGTATCGCTTACGATGTAATTGTTTTCATGTTTTGGAACAACGCTTATACATTCTGTAATTAACTGCCCTTCTGAGGCTTTCATTACTTTTATCTTTGAACCTTTATAGTTTACTTTTATATCATTTTCGGTAATTGGATTTGCTTTAAAAATATTGGGCGTAGTTTCTTTTACCGATTGCAAATAAGACACACCATTTTCGGCAACCTTAATGCCATCAATATAAGTAGTATGTACATTAAAATCTTGTAAATTGTCAATAATAATAAAATCGGCAGCATCGTTAGCTTGCAACAAGCCAACTTTCAAATTGTAGTGCTTTGTAGGAACGTAAGTACAAGCTCTTAATACAGCAATGGGTTCGTAACCTTGCGCAATGGCTCTTTTGGCTAATTGATTGATATGTCCTTTTACCAAATCGTTGGGGTGCTTATCATCAGAGCAAAACATTACATAATCGGGGTGTGTGCTAAGCAAATCAACCAATGCCTCAAAATTTTTGGCAGCACTGCCTTCGCGAATTTGAACCAACATTCCACTATTAATTTTATCAATGGCTTCGGCTATTGTAAAGCATTCATGGTCGGTGGTAATGCCGGCAGCAACATATTTGGCTGCATCTTCGCCTTTTAGCCCAGGTGCGTGTCCGTCAACAGGTTTATTATATTTTTTTGCAACGGCTAATTTTTGCATTACTTCTTTATCGTTATACAAAACGCCAGGAAAATTCATCATTTCTGATAAATACTTAACTTCTGGGTTTGATATTAATTCTTCAATTTCGGCAACACCAATAGAAGCTCCTGAAGTTTCAAATGGAGTAGCTGGAACGCATGATGGAGCACCAAAATAAAACTTAAAAGGAACTTTTTTGCCGTTTTCAATCATAAAGTTAACGCCTTGCATACCAAGCACATTGCCAATTTCATGTGGATCGGAAACTGTGGCAACTGTACCATGAATAACTGCCAAACGAGCAAATTCCGATGGAATAATCATAGAACTTTCGATATGTACGTGGGCATCAATTAATCCAGGCAAGATATATTGATTTTCGCTTACATTTTCTTCTTTAATGACAATGATTTTACCATTTTCTACACTTATTGTGCCTTTGTAAATGCGTTTATTTACAACATCCACAATATTTCCTGAAATTTCAAATTTATGAGCTGACATATTTTTTATTTTCTTAGTAACCAATAACTTAAT
>CAYTJB010000004.1:0-6570 GCA_964437995.1 uncultured Bacteroides sp.
AATTTTTCTATGTCGTTGTCTGTTTCTTACACTTGGCGGTAACTCGTTTATATGTATGATAAACTCATACAAAGCATTCCTATTTGGGTGGATATGTATGACAAATATCATATTATTTGTTATGCAAATATACTTATTTATCTATACATCTGCATCAATTTGTTCATTGTTGAACTTTCAATTTACTTCAAATCCGCAGTAATAAAAAAAGTGTTATATCCTGTGCTTTATCTCCTATAAATTAAATTCATTTCGGATAATTCTTGTCCGATTTGATGTATTCCTGTTAATATTTTCTCCGTTTGATTTTCGGAGGGCTTTTTACGACCTTGTACATATTGAGACAATAATGTTGGGTTCATTCCAATTTTCTCAGCGAGGAATTTTGAATTCAAAACTTTGTAATATTGAAAGAATTGTGCAAAGTCGATTTCAAATTTTATATTTTCTTGTGAAACTACAGATTGATCTTCAAAATAAAGCTGTGTGGCTTCGTAAGCATTGTTTAATAATTCAGGAACAGTTCTGCCCGATGTAAAAATTGGATACTCTTCAGAATATGCAGAAAAACCTGTTGCAGTTTTTTCAACTATAATTTTAATATTTTTCTTAAGTGCTTTCATAGTACTAAATTAAATTTTAATATTTGCATCTTTCAGAATTTTCTTTTCAAGTCCTTTACCAAGTTCTTGACTACCATGATTTGGGAATATTATAATTCCAATTTTTGTATCATGTATCAATTTTACATGTGATCCTTTTTGTGAAACTGGATACCATCCATCTTGTTTCAATAGTCGGAACAATTCTGAACATTTCATGTATTATTTTTTAGTAAATCCTGATGCAAAGGTAAACAATAATTTACCTTTATGCAAATTTATTTTTGTAGAAAAATGTTTTTTTAGCATTGGCTATAATATAATGGCATTTTCGCCAGCGTAGGGTCTTCAATATATTGCGGAAGGTATCAACTAAACGGAAAGAGGCATTTAATTTAGCAGTTTACATAATAATTGATAAAAATCTAATGCTGTTTGCGTATAAAATTCATGGCATGTAATTTGCTAACAATCTTTCGTTCAATCATTTTATTTATTCATTCAATCAATTAATGTATTATGAAAAAAATTAGCATCATCTTACTAATGCTTGTATGCCAGCATTTAGTAATTGCACAATCGCAAAAAGAACTAAAATCATCAGTAAAAGAAGTTACCATCTTTACCAATGGGGCTCAAATAATTCGCACGGCAAATATTAACATCCAAGCTGGTGTTAGCGAAATGGTTTTTGAGGGTATTTCGCCATATACCAACATATCTACCATTCAAACTTCAGGAAAAGGCAATTTTATTATTTTAGATTCTCGCCATAATATTAAATATCCTGAACCTGCTGATAATCCAGAAATATTGATTCCGGCTGCATTACAACGAAAAATTGAAGCTGCACAAGATTCACTAAATGAGATAAACTATGATTATGATGTAATTAAAGATCGCAAAGATCTTTTTACTAAACAAAAGGATATGTTAGTCAATAATCCTTTGATGCGTGGTGGTGGCAAAAGCGACTCTCTGCCAATATTGAAAGATGCTATGGAATTTTACAATACAAAAATGAGCAATATCAACATTGAACTTCAAAAAATCAAACGTGAAGAAAATAAAGTGTCGCTCAAAAAAACACAATTACAAACTCGCTTAAACGAATTATTAGCATACAAAGAAAGGCTTATAAGCGAAAAAACGAGTTCTACTGACCCAATTTATCAGGTTATTGTAACCGTTTCGGCAAAAGAAGCTGTTTCGGGAAGTTTATCTATTTCCTATATTTGCTCTAATGCCGGATGGACACCAGCTTACGATATTCGAGTTAAAGATATTGAGAATCCTGTAGAACTAACATTAAAAGCCAATGTTTATCAAAATACTGGCGAAGATTGGAATAATGTAAAACTAAAACTTTCTACCAACAATCCTAACAAAAGCAATATCAAACCTTATTTAGCAACTTGGCTGTTAAATTACTATATGCCAATTACAGCTTATACTTCCAATATAATGATGGAAAAATCTGAAAGTAGCATTAGGGGAAAAGAGGCTGAAAGTGTTGTTGACTACAAACTTCCTTTAATTAATACACCTGCAGCACAATTAGCATCCACATATACTTCCCAAACTCAAAACCTAACAGCTATGGAATATTCTATTGATTTGCCTTACAGCATTCCAACTGATGGGAAAAATCATTTGGTTTATGTACAAACTTATGATAATATTGCTACAAAATACAATCATTTTGTGGCTCCCAAAATTGATAAAGAAGCCTTTTTGATTGCAAAACTAAGTAACTGGGAAGATTTAAACTTATTGCCTGCTAAAGCTAATATCTATTTTGAAAACGCTTATATTGGAGAAACATCCATAGACCCCAATATTATTACAGACACCTTAGAGCTCTCATTAGGACGTGATAAAGGCATAGCTGTAATGCGTAAAAAACTAAAAGACAAGGAAAAAGAACAAATTATTGGGAATTCACGTGTAAAAACTATCTGTATAGAAATTACGATAAAGAATAATAAAAATTCATCGGTTGACTTAACGCTTGATGATCAAATTCCAATAGCCAACGATAAAGATATTAAGGTTGGTTTTGATTCTGATAATTTTACCGGTAATTACAATGAAACAACAGGAATGTTAAACTGGAAAATGAATTTAAAACCTAAAGAAAACAAGACTGTTAAGTTTACATATACTATAAAATATGATAAAGATAGAAATTTGATAATGAATTAATGCCTTTTACAGTTGCAAATTTTGATAATTGTATAAAGATATTTGTTTTTTTACTATTTTTGATGCCAAATTATAAACCAATTGTACGATGAAGAAAATAAGTGATGTAAATTTTAAAGGGAAAAAGGTTCTTATTAGGGTTGACTTTAATGTACCTTTGAACCATAACCGTCAAATAACTGACGACACCCGAATTGTAGAATCATTACCTACTATAAAAAAGGTATTAAGTGATGGTGCTGCAGTTATTTTAATGGCACATTTGGGTCGTCCGAAAGGCGGATACGAAGAAGATTATACACTTACACCTATCGTGCCACATTTATCTAAACTATTAAATCAAAATATTATTTTTTCGAGAGATTTGTTTGGTCAAAAAACCATTGATGTTGCTGCAAATTTAAAACCAGGCGAAATATTATTATTAGAAAATCTTCGTTTTTATCCCGAAGAAATTAATGGCGATGTTGAATTTGCTAAAAAATTAGCAAGCTTAGGTGATGCTTATATTAACGATGCTTTTGGTACATCGCATCGCGAACATGCATCTACAGCAACTATTGCCCGATTTTTTCCAAAAGCAAAGTATTTTGGATTACTGCTCGATAATGAAATTCAAAATCTCGAAATGCTATTGCATAAATCTCAGGCACCATTTACGGCAATTATTGGTGGTGCAAAGGTTTCAAGCAAAATTGATATTATCAAAAACTTAATACCCAAAGTGGATAATATGATTATTGGTGGTGGTATGGCGTTTACTTTTATCAAAGCATTGGGTGGTAAAGTAGGCAATTCGCTTATTGAAGAAGACAAAATTGAAGTTGCCCGCGAAATGGTTCAGGAAATGATGCTTAAAGGTGTAAACCTTTACTTACCAACGGATGCCGTTATTTCAGATGCTTTCTCAAACGATTCTCACTTTCAAGTGGTTTCAGCAGATGATATTAATGGAAACTGGATGGGCTTAGATATTGGACCTAAAAGCTGTAAACGATTTGCCGAAATTATAAATAATTCGCAAACTATACTGTGGAATGGGCCTATGGGCGTTTTTGAAATGGACAGATTTAAACAAGGTACAAAAGCAGTAGCTATTGCTGTAGCCAGTGCTACTATAAGTGGTGCTTTCTCTGCAGTTGGCGGTGGCGATTCAGTTGCAGCCCTCAATGAGTACAACTTATCCGACCAAATTAGCTACGTATCCACTGGTGGTGGTGCAATGCTCGAATATCTTGAAGGAAAGGTGTTGCCTGGTGTTAAAGCTATTTTAGATAAATAGCTCATCTTAAATTATAAAAGAAAGGCTGGTAATCAATTACCAGCCTTTTTGTTTATACAAATTTTTCTCCTTTTTCGCTCATTACATCATTTACAAATTGCCTAATTTGCTGTTCTTCCGTCTTTTTGCAAATCAAAAGGATATTGTCATCTTCTACTACAATATAATCATCAAGCCCTTGTATAACTACTAATTTATCTTTGGGCATATTTACAATACAGTTAGTTGTATCATAAGCCATTACATTTTTCCCAACGATAGTATTTCCATTATCATCTTTTGGGCGAGTTTCGTACAACGAACCCCAAGTTCCTAAATCAGACCAACCAAACTCTGAAGACAAAACATACACATTGTCAGCTTTTTCCATAATGCCATAATCTATCGAAATATTTTTGCAGATAGTATAAGCATTTTGTATAAAATTTTCTTCGTTATTGGTATTGTAATATTTCATGCCATCTTTAAAAATACTGTCAATTTCAGGCAAATATTTCTCAAAAGCTTTCATTATACTTTTCAAAGACCATACAAAAATTCCTGCATTCCACAAGAAATCACCACTTTGCAAAAATGATTTTGCCATTTCCAATGCAGGTTTTTCGGTAAAAGTTTTTACCTTTTTAATGCGTTCATCATTGGTTAAATTAACTTGGTCGTTAAACTGAATATAGCCATATCCTGTATCGGGACGACTTGGTGTAATGCCTAATGTTACTAAACAATCATTTTTTTCGGTAGCTTTTAGTGCGGTTGTAATTACTTCAATAAACGCATCTTCTTTTAAAATAATATGGTCTGATGGTGCTACAACAATATTTGCATTCGGGTTAATTTGCAAAATCTTGTAATTTGCATAAGCTATGCAAGGAGCTGTGTTTCTGCGTGTAGGCTCACAAACAATTTGTTCATCGTCAATTTCTGGAATTTGTTTTTTGATAAGTTCACGATAAATTTCATTGGTAACTATATAAATATTTTCAGTTGGGCAAACTCTCTCAAAGCGTCTGAATGTCTGTTGAATAAGCGTTTCGCCAGTACCTAAAATATCAATAAATTGTTTGGGCTGAGAAGTACGACTCATAGGCCAAAAGCGAGAACCAATGCCTCCTGCCATGATTACACAAAAATTATTTTCCATTTCCTATTTTTTTGCAAAAGTATAAATTAAATTTCATTATTCATTAGCCGAAATTACTTTAGCCAATGGATGAAAAAGATATTTTCTTTTATCGTTCAAACACAGACATTTGTATCGTTTTCTTAACTTCTCTAATTTTTGGAAAGTTCTGCCATCAGGCGTTTGAAAATTGGCATTTAAAGGGATTTCTTCCACAAAAATTGTGTTTGATTGCTTAATGTGTATTTTTGAACCGCCCTTCCTATTTCTAATTTAGCATTTTCGGGCGATATTTCAAGTTTTTGAATGGCAGTTTTTATTTCTTCCGGAAAAACATTTTGTTCAACAAACTGATTGAGCAAGCTGTAATATGTTGTTTTAAATTCTTTTCCATGAGGTTCAACCTTGTTTTTGTGCTTATTCCAAACAAATAAATGGGCAAATTCATGAATAAGTGTTACTAAAAACTCAAATTCATTCAAATTATAATTAATTGATATTCTGTGAAAAAGATAGCCATTTTGTGGAGGACGATAATCGCCTAACTTGGTTTTTCTGTTTCTAGTTATATTAAGCTGCACGTTGTTTGCAGAAATCAAATCAACAACTTGATTTAAAGCATTTTGTGGGATGTATTTTACTAAAATTTCTTTAAGCTCTTTCATTATTAACAGTAAATATGTAGCTAAAAGATGGACATTCCATACATTTCTTTTTCTTCTTGTGATGTTTTGATGAAACACAAGAAAATAAAGAGACAAATATTAATAGTATAATACTGAAAAATAACAATTTACGTGATTTTTTCATAGTAGAAAAAAGTTATTATTAAATTGCAAAATTAAGAAAAACTATTATCTTAAATTCATAATTATTTGCAAATTTTATAGTTTTGTTAATTAGAAAAATGTTTAATTTAGCCAAAATATTTCAGAAAAAATGATGATATTATCGGAAGTTGGCAGATATGTAGTATTAATGAAGCAAGTTTTTCGGAAACCCGAAAAACAATCCATTTATCGACAGCAATTATTGCTCGAAATGGACAATTTAGGGCTCGATTCGCTAAAAATTGTAGCTATTATTTCAATATTTATGGGTGCTGTTGTTACCATTCAAACGGCTTTTAATGTTGATAGCCCATTAATACCTTTATATACCATTGGTTTTGCAGCCAGAAAATCAGTAATTCTCGAATTTTCGCCTACCATTGTAAGTTTAATACTTGCTGGGAAAGTGGGTTCTCGCATTGCCTCAGAAATTGGCACTATGCGTGTAACCGAACAAATTGATGCACTGGAGATTATGGGAATAAATCCTGCTTCTTTCTTAATCTTACCCAAAATTATAGCTTCTATATT
>CAYTJB010000004.1:6580-7125 GCA_964437995.1 uncultured Bacteroides sp.
AAGGATAATTTTTTTTGCTTTTTTTTCCACAAATTATCCTTTTTTAATTTTGATGAGTATGTTTTTGGCAATAGCTGGCGGTTGGTTAGCTGGTTCATTAACAGATTTGGTTTCTACAAGCGATTATGTATATGGCATACAATATCAATTTAAGATGTTTGATGTAACTTATGCGTTAATAAAAACGGTAGTTTTTGCATTTTTAACAACTTCTATTTCTGGATATTATGGTTTCTACACATCAGGTGGTTCTTTAGAAGTTGGTCATTCTAGCACAAAAGCTGTTGTTAATAGCAGTATTATGATAATTTTATTTAATTTGATACTCACTCAATTACTATTAGCATGATAGAAGCCATTAATGTATCAAAAACTTTTAATGATCACGAGGTGTTAAAAAACATCAGTGTTAGTTTTGAAAAAGGAAAAACCAATTTAATAATTGGACAAAGTGGCTCTGGGAAAACAGTATTAATGAAATGCTTGGTGGGACTATTTCCTATTGATAAAGGAAGTATTAATTTTGATGGACGGTCTTTTTCAGA
>CAYTJB010000004.1:7135-8913 GCA_964437995.1 uncultured Bacteroides sp.
TTATGAAGAAAAAAAGAAAATTCGTCAAGAAATTGGGATGTTATTTCAAGGAGGAGCTTTGTTTGATTCTATGAATGTTGAGGAAAATATAGTATTCCCATTATCAATGTTTACTGATATGTCAGTAAGCGAAAAAATTGACAGGGCTAATTTTTGCTTAAAAAGAGTAAACCTTGAAAACGTAAACAAACTCTTTCCTTCGGAACTAAGCGGTGGCATGAAAAAACGTGTTGCCATTGCACGAGCAATAGCAGCCAATCCAAAGTATTTGTTTTGCGATGAGCCTAATTCAGGCTTAGACCCCGCAACTTCTATTGTAATTGATAACCTTATTAGCGAAATAACGCAGGAATATCAAATTACTACAGTTATTAATACCCACGATATGAACTCGGTAATTGAAATTGGCGATAAAATCGCTTTTATTTACAAAGGAATGCTATGGTGGGAAGGCGATAAGAACTCTATTTTAAATGCTGATAACAAAGAAATTAATGATTTTGTATATGCTACTGAGCTAACACGGAGGTTGAAAGGGAAATAATAATGAACATAATTGATATTATTTTTTTGATACCATTGGTATGGTTTGCTTACAAAGGTTTTGTAAATGGATTGGCTATTGAATTGGCGAGTTTACTTGCTTTGCTATTGGGCATTTATTTATCTTACAAGTTTTCGGTATTTGTGGGCGATAAAATTGGCTTAAATGGAAAATATGCCAGTATTTTGGCTTTTGTTATTACTTTTATTGCTGTAGTTGTATTGGTACATTTGTTAGGCAAAATAGTTGACAAAGCTTTTAGTTTGGTTTCTTTGGGTGCTATAAATAAAATTGCTGGCGTTATTTTTGGAGCGTTTAAAATTGCTTTAATTTTAAGTATTTTAATCTATTTTATTAATAAATTAGATTCTAAAAAACTTATTATTTCTGAGAAAAATAGAAAAGAATCAATATTATTACAACCTATCGGAAAGCTTGCTCCGCTTATTTTTACAGGATTAAGGGAAGAGGAAAAAAGCAGCAAGTCTTTTAAGTAAATTAATTATTGAAATTACTTAAAAGTTTTTATCCCAATTTCAAAATAATGTGTGGGTTCTGTATTTATTTTTAAGAATGCTGATTTTATATTTTCATTGATGTAAACGGCACACAAGGTATTTGAAATATGATACAAATTTTTCCTTTTTTCGGACGGACAGCCATCTAATATACCAGCCATTACACTCCATCTTACAGTTTCGGGTTCGAGGGCGTAATCGTGCCAAACTATAATTTTGTTTTCATCTTTTATCAACTTAAACGCTGTTTTGGTATCTTTTAAAACACTATCGTAATGATGGTCGCCATCTACAAATATCATATCAAATTGCTGTAGATACTCCGTAAAATCATAACTATGCGAGTTACCTTCAATATGCTTAACATTGCTTAATGATGCTGAAAAAAAACGGTGCATATTCACATAATCTTCACTCACACCTAATTCGAATATCTCTATATCAGATAAATTAAGCGTTACACAATTGGGTACTATTGTAGCTATATTAGCTACACTCTCTCCACGCCATGTACCTATTTCAAAATAATTGTTTACTTCATATTTTCGAGCCAATGCTTTTAAAACAGCAATATCTATAGGCAATGTAGCTCCATTTAGATAAGCATAAGGCTTTACTGTTTCGTTAAAATCGGGAAACAAATCAGTAATAGCTACCAATGGCAAACCATTGGGTAAATTATATTTCTTTTCAACATATTGCTCCCAAACTCCTTC
>CAYTJB010000004.1:8986-9518 GCA_964437995.1 uncultured Bacteroides sp.
ATGTGATTTAACAAATAGGGTTTTTGGATAATCAAACCCAAAGCTTTTATGACTTTTGATAATTTATTCATGATTTATGTTTATCTTACTGTAATTAATCAGATACAAAATTAGCAATTAAAGCTAACCAATCAAAAACATTTTGCTTAGAATTAATGATTGTATAAATAACAGAGCAATTGATAGCATATAAATGGGGTTATTGGGTGGTAGAGATGATACGTTGGTATAACAGACATAAAGATTTTGTGAATACAAAACCTACAAAATAGAACCCAATCGGTATTGGTTTACCTACAAGAGTATACGAAAAGCGTTTGTCCATATTAAACGAGCTTTACTCGAAATATTCAACTATCTTGACAATCCTCGCATACCAAAAACAACAAACGCTTTAGAATCTTTAATAAAATTACCAACCATTGTTTGGCATCGCTACCTATTTATGTGCTTTTCATGCAACCTATAAATCAATCCATCAGCCAAACCTACTTTGGGTGCAATTAGTGATTCTACACCAGCTGCTTTCATA
>CAYTJB010000004.1:9528-11469 GCA_964437995.1 uncultured Bacteroides sp.
CAATTACATCGGCACGGTCGGGACGCATGCCCATTTTTTCGATTCTTTCTTTTAATGGAATGGATTTCAATTGTTTGTATGCAAACTGCAACTGTGTGAAATTGATAGTATTTTCAATTTGGTCGCCATACAATTTTGTTAATCTGTTGATGTTGCCTCCTGTGCCTATACAATTTATTCTTCCAAAATCATTTTTGAATGAAGTAAGCCATTCTTTCATTTCATCCCAAGATTCGTCTTCCACTTTTTTATTCAGAATTCTTACTGTTCCGATATTGAACGAATTACTTTTAACAAATTTATGATTTTTTAAAATTGAAATCTCTGTACTACCACCGCCCACATCAATATACATGGTAGTTTCGTAATCGTTACTAAAGTCTAAATTGTTTGACGAACGAATGATATTAGCTTCTTCCAAACCGTCAATAATCCGAACGTCCAATTGTGCTTCATTTTTTATTCTTTCAATAATTTCAGCATTATTAGAAGCTTCACGCATGGCTGCTGTGGCACAAGCTTCAAAACTAAGCGGGTTGTATACATCTATCAACAGTTTGAAAGCTTCAAGTGTTTTTAGCAACTTTTGAATTCTTTCTTCCGAAATCTTTCCTATTTTAAAAACATCTTCGCCCAAACGCAAGGGAATACGCACCAATGTAGCTTTAGCTGCCGTAGGAACTTTATTATCTGAAACATATACATTTGCAAAAAGTAGTCGTACTGCATTGGAGCCTATATCTATAGAAGCAAAAAGCATATTATTGTTTGGTTTTTAGGTATTTATAAATTTCAATTTGTGAACGAATTTTTTCTTCGCTAACTGTTTTTTTATATTCAATAGGTGTAGTAGCACTGATAATACGTGCCTTAACGTTGTCTTTTAACTGAATTTGTAACATTTCATTTAAGTCAGCTTGAATTTTTTTATCGTAAATAGGAGTGGTAACTTCAATACGGTGGTCGAAATTACGTTGCATCCAATCGGCTGAACCGATAAAATATTTATTATCATTGTTATTGCAAAAAACAAAAATGCGAGAATGCTCTAAATACCTATCAACTATGCTAATAGCTTCAATATTTTCACTAATACCGCGTATTCCGGGAACCAACACACAAATGCCTCTAACAATAATTTTTATGTTAACATTGGCTTGACTGGCTTCGTATAGTTTATTGATAATTTTATCGTCCACTAAATTATTCAATTTTAAAATCATCCAAGCTGGTTTTCCTTTTTTTGCATTTCGTATTTCATTGTCAATCTGATGGATAAAAAAACTTCGGGTTTTAAAAGGCGAAACAATCAGGCATTCAAAATCGGGTTGATTGTATTTGGCTTCAAAAAGATGAAAAACCTTATTTACGTCCGAAACTATTTTTTTATTGGCAGTTAATAAATGTTCGTCAACATAAATTTTAGAAGTAATTTCATTTGGATTACCAGTTCCAATGCCTGCATAATAAACATTTTCGTTGTTTTCTTTTCTTCTGATAAGAATTAATTTGCAATGTACCTTGTATCCGGGTATATTTTGAATAACTTTTACACCCTCTTCTTGCATTACACCAGCCCAATATATATTAGCTTCTTCGTCAAAACGGGCTTGCAATTCAAGATATACTGTTACTTCTTTTCCGTTTCTGACAGCATTTATAAGTGCATTGATTACACGAGAGTCTTTAGCAGCACGGTAAATAGTCATTTTTATTGCTCTAACAGCAGGATCAATAGATGCTTCCCTCAATAAATCAATAACGTATTGAAATGATTGATAAGGATAATGCAACATAATATCTTTTTTCTTGATGCAGTCTAATATTCTCTTACTTAGCGAAAGTTCTTTAGTATAAAGTTTTGGAACTTCCTCATATTTTAAATAATCGGCACCTAAATCTAAAGGAAACTTCATAAAATCTTTGAAGTTATGATATTTT
>CAYTJB010000004.1:11479-22306 GCA_964437995.1 uncultured Bacteroides sp.
AACGAACAGTTACTCCTCTTTTACGTTGTTTTATACTATCACTTATTTTTTCCAAAAAGCTCTTAGATACGTCATTATCAATATCTAATTCAGCATCACGCGTAAATTTAATCGTATATGCCTCGTAAGTATCAAATCCAAAAACAGAAAAAATATCGGAAAGACAATAGCGAATTACATCATCTAATAGTATGATATACTTATTGTTATCTCCATTTGTTGGCAAAATCAAAAAACGAGAAATTCTATAAGTTGGTATTTCAATTAAAGCGTAGTTTTCAATCAAAGGATGTTTGCTAACTTTAAGGTCAATAGCTAAATAAATAGATTTGTCGCGTAAAGTAGCAAAATTGTACAATTGGTCGAGCATAATCGGGAAAAGATGCTGACGAATTTCTTCGCGGAAATATTTTTTTACATAAATACCCTGTTCTTGAGTTAATTGTGTTTCGTCAATAGTGTGAATATTTTCTTTAGCTAACTCATTTTTAATGGTTTGATAAGTATTGTCAAATTCAGTTTGAAGTATAGCAATTTTTTGATCAATTTCTTTTAATATTTTTTGTGGATTTGCCTCTGTATCTTCGCTTGGATGTACTTCCTGAAGTTTTAAAATTCGATTCAATGTAGCTACTCTTACCCTAAAAAATTCATCTTGATTATTTGAATAAATTCCAAGAAAAATCAAGCGTTCCAACAAAGGTGTAGAAGTATCTTTAGCTTCTTGCAAAACCCTTTCATTGAATTGCAACCAGCTGATTTCTCGATTAATATATTTTTGAAATTTAGTTGGCATAATTTTTTTATTAAAGAAAACTTCTATAAATAATTTTTATCTTTGTTTGATTTAGTTATTAAGTGATTTGGTTATTATGTTATTAAAAAAAATAAAAAAACACAAATCGTAATCACTTAATAACCATTAACTTAATAACAAAAAAGAAAATATACATTTCTAATTTTTAAATTTCTGTTTTGTTGCCTCAAAAAACTTTTTTTAGAACCCTTCTAAAGTTCTTTTGGTCGAATTACGTAATTATTTAGTTTGGTAGCATTTACAATTTCATTCCATTTATCTGTTTCAAATTCAACATATACCATACCTGAAGTAGGTAGGTTGTCAATTTTATCTTCTAAAAAATAATTGGAAAAATTAGTAAATGTAGGATTATGTCCAACCAAAATTGCACAATTATAATTATTTGGTATTCCAAATATTATACTAAATAAATTGTCGATTCCTGAGCCATAAATTTTTTTATCAATTATTATTTTCTCTTGAGGATAATCTATTTTTTTTGCAATAATTTGAGCTGTTTCATAAGCTCTATTTGCATGACTCGAAATAATAATATCAGTTTTTATATTTTTATTTCTTAGATATTTGCCAATTTTTTTTGCTCTTTTTATACCTTTTTCTATTAAAGGGCGTTCTTCGTCGGAAAGTTCAGGGAAATCCCAAGATGATTTCCCATGTCGAATAAGGTATAAAGACTTCATTATTAGCTATTTATTAATAAATTATTATTTAATAGTTTTTTTATATACTTTTGAACTATCGTTTTCAAAAATAATTTAAATTATGATACATTAGGATTATTTTTTTGTAAATTTTCATTTTAGATGATTAAAACATTTATAATCAGTCAATCATCGTCTATAAGAAAATTATGCAATTTATTTATTTTGCTAAACAATCATTTTGTCATTCCGAATCCCGAAACTTCGGGAATGAATCTCAATTAATAAAGTATTTATATTTAATGAGATGCTTCCTACGTCGATGACAAAAGAGAGATATAACAAATAAAAAAATAACTTCAATTATAAACCATGAGCTTTCTTTCTGACACTAACTAAATACTGAAATAAATATAATGATGAATAAAATATTAGTGATACAAACTGCTTCGTTGGGCGATGTAATTCTTGCAACTCCTTTGCTTGAAAAGCTTCACTTTTTGTATCCTGATGCTGCTATTGATTTTTTACTAAAAAAAGGAACTGAAAGCTTGTTTGCTTCACATCCTTATCTTCATAATATATTGATTTGGGACAAATCGGAAGATAAATACCAACATTTAATAAAGTTGATAAAAGTTGTACGAGTTGAGAAATATGATTTGGTTGTAAATGTGCAAAGATTTTCTACAACAGGCTTAATTACAGCACTTTCAAATGCAACAACTACCATAGGGTTCAACAAAAATCCATTTTCAATTTTTTTTAGCAAAAGTGTAAAACACAAAATTGGAGTAAAATACAATGGAATACACGAAGTTGAACGTAATATGGAATTATTAGCTCATTTGCCATGTACTGAAAAATTTACAGTAAAATTATATCCTTCGGATAAGGATTTTACTTATGTATCTCAATATAAACTGGTTCTTGATAGGTTTGCAAAGCAAAGCTATTTAGAACCAGTTATACCGAGCCAATTGCAAGAAAGTTTTTTTTGCAAATCTGATTTCATTCGGTATAAAACAGCTAAATATATATGTATAGCTCCTGCTTCATTATGGAAAACCAAACAATTTCCTGCCGAAAAATGGGTGGAGTTTTTAAAAGTTATTGATAAAAATTTACGTGTATATTTTTTAGGTTCAAAAAATGATTCTTTACTTTGTGATGAAATTATTTCACAATCAGGGCACGAAAATTCTTTGAATTTGTCTGGAAAACTTACCATGCTTCAATCAGCAGCATTAATGAAAGATGCTTTTATGAATTATGTAAATGACTCATCGCCATTACACCTTGCATCTGCTACTAATGCAAGAGTTATCGCAATTTTTTGTTCTACAATACCTGAATTTGGATTTGGCCCCTTGAGTGATGATGCTGTTGTGGTTGCTGTAAAAGAAAAACTTGATTGTCGCCCTTGTGGATTGCACGGATACAAAGAATGTCCTGAGAAACATTTTAAATGTGCTTATGATATTGATATTAATCAACTTAAATTTCGATTAAGCAATGACCGATAAGCTATTGATGAGAGAAATTGAAAATGCTATAAAAGTATTGGAAAATGGAGGCATAATTCTTTATCCCACAGATACAATATGGGGAATAGGATGCGATGCTACTAACAAAATTGCCATTGAAAAAATATATCATATCAAAAAACGCGAAAAAAATAAAAGTATGATTGTGTTGTTGGACGATATAGAAAACCTAAAAAACTATGTAAATAACATTCCATCATCTGCTTATGATTTAATTAAAAATACCGAACGTCCACTTACAATTATATATCCCAACGCAAAAAACTTAGCCGAAAACGTTATTGCTGCTGATGGAAGTATTGCCATTAGAATTCCTAATAATGAATTCTGTACTAAATTAATTAGAGCGTTTGGCAAACCTATTGTTTCTACATCGGCTAATTTTTCGGGCGAACCTTCAGCCGTGAATTTTGAAAAAATTTTACCAACTTTATTGCCTCAAATGGATTATATAGTTCAAATTTACCACCATCAAATGATAGAAGCAAAACCTTCGCGTATAATAAAATTGAATGTAGATGGCGGTTTTGTTGTAATAAGAGATTAATTTGCCAAAATAAAAAAATGAAAAAACGTTTAGCAATAGTTATTTTTTTGCTGCTTCAATTAGCTGTGTATGCACAAAATAGTGATGTAGGTGATAGTTTAAAAGCAAATATATCGCATAGAAAGCTAAATGGTTTTTTAAGTATGATTACTGATTTTACAATTAATGAACATCAGCAATTTGCTTCAACCGGTATTGGTGGTGCTTTTTTATTTTTCGATAAATTTTATGTGGGTGGATATGCTTTAGGCTTGATATCACCTCTATATCAACGCGATATATTTAATAATACATCAAATGATTTGCAGTTAAATTTTGCTCATGGAGGATTGTGGTTAGGCGTGATCGAATCGCCTTACAAAAAGATTCATAGTACTTTTAGTTTAAAAATCGGCTGGGGAGCATTATTTTTACATAATAATAATAGTGCTACTGATATTGATTTAGGAAGAACTGAATTTTTAGTAATAATGCCTGAAATAGAAACCGAAATTATGATAACAAATTGGTTACAAGCCAGTTTTGGAATAGGGGTTAGGTTTCTATCAGGAGTTTCAGCACAGTATAAAGATACAAATGCAAACCTGATTAATATTTATAATCCATCCGATTTTGAAGGCTTAATAGCTTCTTTTACATTGAGTTTTGGTAATTTTTCTTTAAAAAATGTTCGTTAGCAAATACCTGTGAGAATTGTTATTTTTAATCACGATTGTCTGACTGTTTTTTTATCATAATATTTTTCCTAATAGAACTTTTTTAGCAATGTAGTTGTAAAATTTGGGTAAAAAAATTGCAAATAGATGATATTTTTCAGAACCTTTACTTTTTTAACTCCATAATTTCCAAATCTTTAATATCTTTTCCATCAATAACAAAACGCACTAATGTTATAACTTGATGAAAACCTGATTTGCCAGAAGAACCGGGGTTAATGTGTAATAATTGGTATTTTTGGTCGTACATTACTTTCAAAATATGTGAATGCCCTGAGATAAATAAATTAGGTGCTTCACTTTTTATAATTTCTTTTGCTGCAAACGTATATTTACCGGGGTAACCACCAATGTGTGTAATACATACTTTCACTTCTTCGCAATTAAATAATTGTGCCTCGGGATATACTTTACGCAGCAATTGGTCGTCAATATTACCATACACAGCAGTTAAAGGTTTAAAAGCATTGAGTTGCTCAGCAACTGCAATATTTCCAATATCGCCAGCATGCCATATTTGATGACAATCCTTGAAAAAATCAAATATTTTAGGATGTACAAAAGTGTGTGTATCAGAAAGCAATCCTATTTTGGTCATAAATCAAGCGTTATTTATATATTTTTGTCTAACTTTATGGCTTTATGCCTTTCGTAGTTACAAAATTATACAAGGCTGTATTGTATTTTTCCTTAATTTTGCAGCAAATTATACCAAATTATATTACAAAATTATCATTTATTACTTATCAAAACTCAATTATTTTTGAAAACAGATAAAAAATACTTCATCTTCTCGCTTGCCGTTTTATCTATGCTTTTTTGGGGCATGTCGTTTGTGTGGACAAAAATTGTATTAGACGTTTATAATCCAATTACAACTATTTTTTTGCGATTGATAATTTCTTCAACAATACTTTTTATTGTTCTTAAACTTACAAAAAACTTAGAAAAGGTTCAAAAACAACATTATGGATTGTTTTTAATATCTGCATTATTTGAACCGTTGTTGTATTTTTTGGGCGAAAATTTTGGGTTAAGAGAAGTTTCTTCAACGGTTGCATCTGTTATTATTGCTACGATTCCTGTAATTACACCTATTTTTGCTCACTTTTTGCTTAAAGAAAAAATTTCAATTTTCAACATATTGGGCATTGTTATTTCCTTTTTGGGTATTATGGTTATGATTTTTGACAGGAATCTTAACTTTACTGCATCGCCTAAGGGAATTGCACTTCTTTTTGTAGCAGTATTTTCAACAATAGGTTATGCTGTAACGATAAAAAAATTAGCTGCAATTTATACTTCTCCTACTATTATTACTTTTCAAAATATAATCGGTATTTTCTATTTTCTACCCTTGTTTCTTATTTTCGATGTAAAAGATTTTTTAACTATTACGCCATCGTTTAAAGCCATTGCAGCATTGGTACAATTGGCAATATTTGCTTCTTCATTGGCTTTTATTTGCTATATTCACGTTGTAAGCAAATTAGGTGTAAGCAGAGCCAATATATTTACCAATTTAATTCCAATTTTTACGGCTATTTTTTCCTATTTCTTGTTAGACGAGCAATTTAACATTGTAAAAATTATTGGAATCGGTATTGTAATTGGAGGCGTTTTTCTTTCGCAAATCGACAAGCTTATTGTTAGTTATAATAACGGTAAACAGTTGAAAAATAAGATAGAGAAAGAAAATTAGGTTTAAAAGCTATTTTTTTGAAAAAAAACAGTTCAAAAATTAAATATTTTTATAATTTTGCAGTCCTTTAAAAATGGCGAGGTAGCTCAGATGGTTAGAGCGTCGGATTCATAACCCGGAGGTCACGAGTTCAACTCTCGTTCTCGCTACGAAATAAGTTCTCTTATTATTGTCCTGTGGTGTAATTGGCAACACGTCTGATTCTGGATCAGAAGAGTTTAGGTTCGAGACCTAACAGGACAACGATTCAATATCAAGCACTTACATTCTTATTTGTAAGTGCTTTTTTTATTTCCCATCATTTTTTAAAGTCTTATTAAAATAATGAAATGCTATGGCGTTGTAGTCTTTTCTGTATGTGTCGGTGTTTGTTTACGGGGAGCAAATGCAAAATCAACACTAATAATGTAATATCCTATGGCTGTTAGGGTTAGAATAAAGAAAACCCAGAAAATACAGGAATGATGTAAGCGTTTCCATGATGATTTATTGAGATGATGACCAGTAAAGTGATCCTGCCAATCCTGACGGGGTTGTTCATGTCCGTTGATATTTATTGTATCCATTTTAATTAATTTTTATTTAACTTGAAATCATTTGGTTATACCCATTTTATTCTGAATTAATCTTGTGTTATAACACAATACAAAGATGCAGCATTATTACACGAAAACATTTATATAATTATTGAAGAATTTTATATGTTTCACACATTACAAATATTAACATCAACTAAATAATGACAAATCTCAATATTAGTTTTCTGTATTTAAGTTTGCATATCCTTATTTTTGTATTTATAATTCATAATTTAATCAAAACCAAATGAAAACAGATAAAAATTTAAAGATTTTTTGTTTTGTAAAAGTTTGTTTTTGAAATAGATGATTTATAAAAGATAATGATAGGAATAGAGAAAAAATTACGATTCCTCTCATTAAGATTAGATTAGTTTCTTATTCATATAGTTATTTTTATAAATCACTCAATCAATACTTTGCCAAATTACCAAATCAATTTGCGACAACTTTAAATTCCGTCCTCCTATTATTTGCCCTGCCATTTTCTGTATCATTAGTTTCGATAGGCACTGACCAACCATAACCTTTATAAGCTAAACGAATTTTAGCAATACCATTGGCAATTAAATAGTCGAATACCGCTTTTGCCCTATTTTCTGATAACGTTAAATTATATTTCTCATTGCCAACATTATCGGTATGTCCACTTATTTCTATCTTCATGCGTGGATTTTGTTTCAAAAATGCAAGTAATTTATCCAACTCAACTTTCGATTCGGGTTTTAAATCATATTTATCTGTTTCAAAGAAAATGTTTTTCAATACAACAGATTCGCCAATTTGTATAGGCTTTAGCGGTAAATCTTTTATAAATGGTTTTATTTGAGAATGGTTGCCAACTAAGGCAAAGTTTTCGGAATAAAACAAATAACCATTTTTTGATATATTTAAAGCGTAATTTTTATCAACGGGAAGGCATACTAAAAACTCTCCTGTTACAGCATTTGATTTTGATTGCACTACTACTTCGCCTGTTTCAAGGTTAATTAACTCAAATTTAGCTTCCAAACTTCTATTTGTTTCGCTATCAAACACTTTTCCTTTCATGTAATTTACAGCCAATGGACGTGCTTTTTGGTACAATTCAAAACTATACAAATCAAGTCTGCCAAATCCACCGGGTTTGTTGGACGAAAAATATGCCAAATCGCCTTTGGCATTTACCACTAAATTAATTTCATCAGAGTATGTATTTATTGGATATCCAATATTTATAGGCTTTCCCCATTCGCCTGAGAATTTTTTTCGAGAATAATAAATATCTTTACCACCCATGCCCAATCTGCCATCCGAAGAAAAATAAAGTGTCTGGTTATCAGGATGAATAAAGGGCGACACTTCATCAAATTTTGTATTGATACTATCTCCTAAATTTATCGGAACACCAAATTTCCCGTCATCATTTAAAATTGCTTTCCAAATATCCATGCCTCCCTTGCCTCCTTCTCGAGCACTGGTAAAATACAAAGTCTTGCCATCCGAAGAAATGCTGGGTTGCGATTCCCATCTCGCAGTATTTACGGGTTCTCCCAAATTTACAGGAGTTGTCCAAGTATTTCCTACTTTGTGAGTATAATAAATATCGCAACTTCCATAGCCATCATCACGATTACAAGCTGTGAAATATATTTGTTGCCCATCGGGCGAAATACATTGTGCTCCTTCGTTTCCTTGTGTATTAAGTGGTACACCCATATTTTCAACTTTCGACCAAGCACCATTAATTTTGTGGCTAATATAAAAATCTTCTTCCAAATTATTAGTTTGGCTTATGGCTTGTTCATCTTTTGGGCGACAAACTGTAATAACAAGTGTTTGTTCATCAGCAGTTAAAGCTGGCAAATACTCATCGTTTTTTGAATTGATATTGCCTCCCAAATTAACTAAATCAAACGGAACAGGATGGGAAACCTGATACAATGCAAAGTCTGTAATTTCTAAAGCTTTTTTGGCGGCATTCTGTTTTGCAGGAGGTTCTCCTTTGAGGTTAATATATTTTTGATAATTAATACCCGCATCTTGGTATTTCCCATTTGAAAGTTGAAGATTTGCCAATGCAAAAAGAGCTACAGGGTAAAAATCTTCGTCAATTGCAATGGCTTTTTGGTAAGCATTTATTGCATTTTCAAATTGTTTTAAATCTTTGTAAACAGCAGCTAATAAAAAGTAAGCTTCAATAAAGTTTGTGTCTTCTTTTACAGCTTTGTTCAATTCTTCTACACAAGCCAAATTATTGTAAGCATCATAAAAACGGGTAGCATTTTCGTAATATTTGATTGCTTTCTTCGATTTAGAGCTGTATTTTATATCGTTTTGAGCAAATAATGTAATATTTGTCAAAATAAGAATAATTAATATTAATAAACTGATTTTTAAGTTTTTATGATGCTTCATTAATTTATTTTTTCATATTGAAAACTACACTTTCATCATTAGAATATCTGTGAATAAATCAAAAATTATACCAATTGCAAATGTATGAAAATTAATATTCCAACAGACATAAAAAAAGAGCCTGCATCATTTGCAAGCTCTTAAATATTATACCAGTTGTAATTATTTCCCTTTCAATTTGTCAAACATTTTGTCGTTTTTTATAATCTCTACTGCTTTTAAAAATGCATCGTCAATATCTTTAATAATCTGATAATAAGCATTAGTGTCATATAAATTGCGGGCGAGCATAGCTTTTAATTGATAGCGAATATACTTTTCAGAATTTTCAGTTGATTTGACATTTTCAGCATCTTCGTTGGCAGCATATTTTTGTATCTCTTTATTTAAAGTTTCGTTATCTTTAACTAAATAAGCTGATAAATCGTTGTAATTATTAAGTTTAGCAAATAATGTAGTGTCCGATTTTATTTTTTGAACATATTGGGCAATCATTCCATTCAGTTTTTCAGGATTCACACTGTTCTTTTTAACACCAGCCTTTTCAGCAGTTTTTGCAAAATCAGCCATAAAAGCATTGTCTAACAAAAATTCTGCTTGAAACTTCTTTAAATTAGGGTATTTTATTAATAAAGATTCTCTGTTTTTATCCACGTAATCCATTATAAAATCGTTAAATACGTTTTTGCGACGCAAATCAATATAATAATCACTAATTTTTGTAGTGTCGAGTGGAATAAAAATATCGGGCATAATGCCACCACCACCATATACCACTCGTTTATTATTGGTATAATACTTTAATGAGTCGGGGAAATGAATTTTGTCGGCATTGCTCAATTCGCCATTATTGTAACGTTTTGCAAATTCGCCATAATATTCATCTGTGCCATTGCTGTACGATTTTTGAATACATCGTCCGGTAGGCGTATGATAGCGAGCTGTGGTAAGCCTAATTGCAGAACCATCGGGCAAATCGAAAGGGCGTTGTACCAATCCTTTGCCAAAAGAACGGCGTCCAACTACCAAGCCTCTATCCCAATCTTGTATAGCACCCGAAACAATTTCGCTTGCAGAAGCAGAACCTTCATCAATCATTATTACAAGTTTGCCTTTTTCGAAACCACCTTTAGGTGTTGAGTTAAAGTTTTGTTTGGGACTCGAACTCCCTTCTGTATAAACGATTAGTTTGTTATCACTTAAAAACTCATCAGCTAAATCAATAGCTACGTCCATTAAACCACCTCCATTGCCTCGCAAATCTAAGATAAGGTCTTTCATTCCCTGCACTTTTAAGTCAGATAAAGATTTACGAAACTCATCCATTGAGGTTCTCGAAAATCTGTCTAACCGAATATAGCCAACTTCGGGAGTTGCCATAAAAGTAGCATCAATGCTGGTTAGCGGAATTTTATCGCGAGTAATGGTAAAATCTAAGATTTTATTTTTATTCTTTCTAAGCATCGAAACAGTAACAACAGTACCTTTTTTACCTCTTAGCTTACTGAGCACAAAATTATTATTTACAGAATCCCCCGTTGCAGGCTTACCATCAATAGCAACAATTTTGTCGCCAGCAATAATACCAAGCTTTTCGGAAGGACCTCCCGTGATAACTTCTACAACAACAA
The DNA here is from genome assembly GCA_964437995.1 of uncultured Bacteroides sp. GTDB lineage: Bacteria > Bacteroidota > Bacteroidia > Bacteroidales > JACABE01 > JACABE01. Next base: position 22,059 of record CAYTJB010000004.1, read on the forward strand.
TAGTATCTTTTACTATTTGAAATTGAACGCCAATACCATCAAAGTTTCCAACCAATGGTTCGTTCATTTTATCAAGTTCTTCTTTTGAAATATACACAGAGTGGGGATCAAGCTCTTTAAGCATTTGAACAATAGCATCTTGTGTTAATTTAGGTGCATCAATCTTATCAACATAAGCCATACGAAAGAGTTGTAACGTATAATTTATCTTTTGTTCAGTTTTTCTGGGGTCGTAATCTTGAGCTTTT
>CAYTJB010000004.1:22316-30919 GCA_964437995.1 uncultured Bacteroides sp.
TTTACAACCGAAATCCCATTGAATATTAAAACAAGCATTAAAGCTATATACGAGCGTTTGTTCTTCATTTTTTTGATTTTTTAGAAGCCAAAATTAATGATAATATGCTATCTATCGTCTTGTTTTCGACAAAAGCAAGTCATATATTTTGTTAAGAATTGTTAAGTTGCTCGTTTTGTAGCGTTTATTATTGCAATCAGAATGGTGTTATTCGATAAATATTATTATCATTGATTAATGTTCTTCATTTTTTAGTAAATTCCTTCTAAAATTACTAAATATCCTATTTCAAGATGAAAATATCCACTTACAAAGGTTTTAGTTTTATTATATTCAATTCAATTCTTATTTTTGCTTTTAAATAATAAAGAAACGATGAAGATATTAAATGAAAAATGGATTAGAATATTTTTTCCTCTCTTATTTGGCTCATTTATTTATTTAACTATAATACTTACTACATTTGAGCCTAATCTACTTAGGGGGTATATTCATAATGTTTTGCAGATGTACCTAATTTTTGAAATGGTTCGATTGGCAGGTAAATTTACATACAAAAAATCTTCTTTTAATAATTTGATTACAAAAAATATTATTAAGCATCTAATTATCAGCATTATAATTACAATACCCTTAGCTTTAATTTTTTATAGTATTTGGAAATATACATTTACCATAGTTAGACCAAGATTTTCGGATGTTACAATTAATAATTATATATACTATACTTTATGGTGTACTATTGAAATTATGATTAGTTTATTTCTTCAGTTGGCAGTTAAGTTTGTAAATAATTGGCAAGTTGCTGTATTTCAAAAAGAAAAACTTGAAAAAGATAATATTACTGCAAAATTTAATGCTTTAAAAAACGAAATCAATCCTCATTTTTTATTCAATAATTTGAATACACTATATGGTTTAATACATGAAGATAAAAAAACAGCTGCTGAATACTTGTTAAATCTTTCGGATATATATAGATATATCTTACAATCCAACTCAAAAGAAATAGTTACATTGAAAGAAGAGCTTAATATAATCAAATCATATACAATGCTTTTAAAAAACAGGTATGGCAATAATATTTTTTTTGAAATTGACATATCTATAAAAGATTATTTATATATACCAACACTTTGCTTGCAAATGCTTATTGAAAATTGTATAAAACATAATGTTATTGATGAAAATAATAAATTGACTATAAAAATTTATTATAATAATGAAATGATAATTGTTGAAAACAATATTAATCCTATTAAAACAAATGATGCAAGTGGTTTTGGATTGATAAATATTAAAAACAGATATTCATTTTTAACCGATAAAGAAGTTATTATTGAAGATGATAAAACAACATTTATAGTAAAACTCCCATTGTTAAAAACAACAAACTATGAAAATATTAATTATTGAAGATGAGGATGTTGCTGCAAGAAACTTGCAACGATTAATTAAAGAGTACGACGAGAATTACATCATCTGTGCAACGCTAAAAAGTATTTCTTCGAGCATTGATTGGTTTTCAAAAAATCCGATACCAGACTTAATTTTTATGGATATTCAACTTTCTGATGGAAAATGCTTTGATATATTTAAGCAAATTACAGTATCTGCACCAATTATATTTACAACAGCTTATGATGAATATGCAATTAAAGCATTTGAGGTAAATAGTATTGATTACCTTTTAAAACCTATTAGTAAGGAAAAATTAACCAAAGCGATTAATAAATTTAAGCAACTGTTTAACAATGAACAGTATAAAAATAGCATAATAAATTTAATAAGTGATATTAATCAAGTATATAAAGATAGGTTTCTTGTAAAAATTGGACAACAGTTAGTATCGGTAAAAGATACTGATATTGCATACTTTTTAAAAGAAGAATTGGTGTTTATAATTACCAATGATAATAATAAATATCCTATTGATTATAATCTTGATAATTTGGAAAAAGTATTAAATAAAAAACGATTTTTCAGACTTAATAGGCAGATAATATCTAATATTTCATCAATCGATAAAATTCATCAATATTTTAAAGGACGATTAAAAGTAGAACTAAATCCTAAAGCCGAAATAGAAATTATAATTAGCCAAAATCGTGTTAATGAATTTAAAAGTTTTATGGGAAAATGAAAAAATAAAAAAGCAATAATAAATCAAATAAATATTTAATAATCAATAAAAAAATAGTTATGAAAAATTTAAAACAAATCTTAGCTGCCTTTTTAATAGTAACTTCGGGTTTACTAAATGCACAAAATATTAAAAATGGGCAAATTATTAAAAATGTAAATGGCTTAAATATTATTATTGATAAACGCATGGAAATGCTTTCAATAATTCAATATTTAGCAGGATCGGAATTAATTTCTGTTAAAAAAATTTCTTATGTTGATAGTATTAATAAATACTTTGAGCCATTTAAGAAACATAAAGCCGTAGAATTATGTAAAGAAATGGAGAAAAAAGGCTTTAATGCTGATGCACCTGTAGCATTAATGTTATATTTGAATTCGGATTTTAAAATAGTTAAAAAAATTGATGAGTATATAATTAAAAGGGCAAAAGGGGAAGATAAAATAAATGAATTTGTTAAAGTGCTTCAAGATTTTAATACCGAAACAAACTTTGATAAATTTTTTAGCGATAACTATACCATTTTATACCAAAGTATGAAAATGCTTATTGATAGCAACTTCAAAAATTTTAATGAAATAAAAACTATTGAAAGATTTTATGGTTATAAGCAAAACAGCTACAATATTATACTTGTTGCTTTATCTGGTGCTGGATATGGACCACGTATAGATGCAGGTAATGGTAGGTATGATGTATATAATATAGTTGGGTTTAGTACTACAATTAATAAAGTTCCTGCTTATAGAGATGAACAAATATTCAAATATATGGTATGGCACGAATTTAGCCACTCTTTTGTAAATCAATTAGTAGATAAATATTACAAAGAATTTGAAAAATACAAAAGCTTAGAAAATCCCATTTTGAGTATGATGAGCAAAATAGGCTATCCTAGATGGGATGTAATATTGTATGAGCATATTGTAAGAGCAATAACTACTACACTTACATTTGAAAAATATGGAAAAGAAAAAGCTGAAAAAGCTTTAAAAGGTGAAAAGGATCAAGGATTTATTTATATAGATAGTTTGTATTCAAAAATATTAAATTATTCTCAAAATAAAAATGGAAGAAGTTTTGATCAGTTTTTTCCTGAATTAATAAATGTTATAAAAAACTATTTCGAAAATCCAATTGATTTTAAGTATATTCCAACATGTGGTCAGTTGTTTTCACAAGAAGGAGATTATATAGTTATTTATTCAACAAACGAAAAAAATGATTCTTTGAATAAATCTATTAAAAAATATGTAGAAAAATTGAATAAAGATTATTATGAATTTCCAATTGAAAACATTATTACGGATACTGTAGCATTAAAAAGGAATTTAAAAGATTATAGTATTTTTTGCTATGGAAGTATTAATGGTAATTTATGGTTACAATCGAAGATTAAAGATTTACCTGTTCAGATTTATCAGGACAAATTAATTGCTTTACAAACTGATAATCCAAATAAATTTATTATAATTTATACAGCACAAAATTCGGAACAAGCTTTAGATTTTCAATTTTTTCATGGACCTAATAATTACGTAATAGCAAATGATAAGCTCGAAGTAATTGAAATGGCTGATTATAGGTATAAAGATGGAAAATTCTATATTGAAAAATAGTTTTAAAAAGAAAATCGTTCCTAAAAATCCTTCAACAATATTTTTCTTATTTCTGCTTTATTTTTGGTAGTATCAGCTTTATAGGCATCATACATTGCTCTTTCCCAATCCCCGTACATGGCATTGGGTAATACGATAAATCGCTTACCAAATTCGTTGCGGAGTTCGGTGGTTTTGGCATCACGGGTTTCAAGCGTAGTTTTGTCAAAAACAGCCGAAAAATCAGTCAAGTTATCGCCTGCTAATAATACAATGCGGTACTTTTCCATAATTTTCAAACGACGTTTTTCTTTTGAAGATTCATCTTTCTTTGGTATTAAATGCAAAGTATCTGCCATAGGAAATTTTTCATCTTTTAAGTTTTTGAGGGTAGCTTCCATTTCTTTTTCTGAGCGATTGGTTACATAAAATACAGCAACTCCTTTACTGACAGCGTAATTCAAAAATTCGGCAGCACCTGGCAAGGCTTTTGCTTTTGCCATCGAAGTCCATACGTTCCAATCATCAGGGAATTTAGCATTTTGAGTAATCATTTTAGCTTCAAACGGGCTATTATCTAAAATAGTTTCGTCAATATCAACTACTACGGCACGTTTGCCTTTTAGGTTTTTGTTTGCCAAATCTTTATCAAGCATCATTTTTGCCAAATTAAAAGCTTGATAATACAAGGCTTTGCATTCTGCCGATTGTTGTTGATACAAAACAGCCATTATTAAATGCCTGTTGTTAATATTTGGGTTTTGTGTAGTAGCTTGAGCGTTAGTTTTATTTGTGTATAAGGCTAATAAAGCTACTGCTGCTATTAAAATAAATGTTTTTTTCATCGTTTACTTTTTTAGTTCGTTTATAATTACTTTATTTTAAGATGATAGTCATTTTTTATCATTCCGAGTCCCGAAACTTCGGGAAGGAATCTTATTAAATAAAATATTCATTATTAATATTAATGAGATGCTTCACTTTATTCAGCATGACAAAAAAGTAAAAGCCTTCCCTTTGGGGAGGTTTGGAGGGGCTTTTTTAATACCTATTTACGCAATTTAAATCGTTAAAGGCAACTTTTAATCTTTCAACTAATGTTTTTTCGCCTTCTCTTAGCCATGCACGTGGGTCGTAGTATTTTTTGTTAGGTTTTTCGTCGCCATCAGGATTTCCGATTTGTCCTTGTAAGTATGCTTCGTTTTTCTTGTAAAAATTCAACACACCTTCCCAGTATGCCCATTGTGTATCGGTATCAATATTCATTTTAATAACACCATAGCCAATAGCTTCATGGATTTTTTCAGGTTCAGAACCCGAACCGCCATGAAATACAAAATTTACAGGATTAGCAGCAGTATTGTACTTTTGTTGAATATATTTTTGTGAGTTGTGCAATATAATAGGCTCTAATTTTACATTACCAGGTTTATATACCCCGTGAACATTGCCAAAAGAAGCTGCAATGGTAAAGTTCTTGCTAATTTTACTTAATTCTTCGTAAGCATAAGCTACATCTTCGGGCTGTGTGTAAAGGCGAGCATTATCAACGTGTGTATTGTCCACACCATCTTCTTCGCCACCGGTAATTCCTAATTCAATTTCTAAGCACATACCTATTTTGCTCATGCGAGTAAGGTATTTTTTACAAATCTCAATGTTTTCTTCTAACGATTCTTCCGATAAATCAAGCATGTGTGAGCTAAATAATGGTTTCCCATGATTTTTATAAAATTTTTCGCCTGCATCTAACAAACCGTCAATCCAAGGCAATAATTTTTTTGCAGCATGGTCAGTATGTAAAATAACAGGAATGCCATAATATTCAGCCATTTGATGAACGTGCATAGCACCAGAAACAGTGCCAGCTATGGCAGCTTTTTCTTCTACATTTGATAAAGCTTTGCCGGCATAAAAAATTCCGCCACCATTAGAAAATTGAATCATAATAGGTGAATTAACTACTTTTGCTGCTTCCATTACTGCATTAATAGAGTTTGTGCCAACTACATTTACGGCTGGTATTGCAAATTTTTCTTGTTTTGCAATGCGAAATATTTCTTGTAAATCCTCTCCTGTAACTACACCTGGAGCTACTTTACTACTTATTTTTTCTGACATATATTTGAGTATTTTAAAATTAAATTTGTATAAATTCTTATTGAACAAAAATAGTAAAATTAAGTTACACGATATTCAAAAAAAGTAATTTATCATAAATAAAAAATAATTGAAAGTTATATTCCTTTCTGAATTTAAAGAATGTATCTTTGCAAATAACCTTATAAAAAATAATAATATGTCAAAAGAAAAAGAAGGAAAAGAAAAAATGGTTAAAAAGCTACCAGCAAAGAACTTAAAAGAAAAAAGGGCTGCAAAAGCAGCTAAACGTGATGAAAAAAACAAAAGTGGAAGCTTATAATCCTAAATTTGTTTGATTTTTTGTTTTTTTTAGGGAGAAATTATTTTAATTAACGTTACCAAAGTTAATTAAATACAGATTTATAAGATTATTAGCATCATTTAGTAAATTTATAACTATCACATAATCAGATATGTTTTGTGATAGTAAGAATTATTATTGGATTTATTAAAAATAAAAGCTGTTATCTAAATAATAATGTGTACTTTTGCATAATTAATATAAAACACAATGAACACAGGAACAGTAAAATTTTTTAATGAATCGAAAGGATTCGGATTTATTAAGGACGCAAATTCAACAAAAGAGTATTTCGTACACTCAAATGGTTTAAAAGAAAGCATTAAAGAAAACGACGAAGTAACTTTTGATTTGGAAGAAGGAAGAAAAGGAATAAATGCAGTAAATGTTAAACTTGCATAGTTTATAATATTATAATCATTTATAATTTTGAGCCTTACATATTATGTAAGGCTTTTTTTGTACTCCAAAAGTTTTAAACAAACATCTATATGCAAGCTATTTATGGTTTCACTCTACCTGCTGTATAATAGTATTTTTTGTAATAGTTTTCGTCCAAACTATTAATCATCACACCTTTTGAAGTAGTGGCATGTACAAAATGCCCTTTGCTAATGTAAATACCTACATGCGATACTTTCTCGCCTGCAATTCTTAAAAAAACCAAATCTCCTTGCTGTAAATCTTTTTTTTCAATATGCTTTGATTGTTGTTGCATGTCTTCCGACTTTCGAGGGAGTGTGATTCCAAACACATCTTTGTAAAAAGCATATACAAAACAAGAACAATCGGTTCCTTCTTTTGAACAACCTCCATATTTGTATGGAACTCCCAGCCAAGAAGCAATTTTTTCAATTATTTTCTTATCTTCTGAACCATCTAATGTATAACCTAATTTTTGCGAATAGGTTTCATAAAAATTAGAACTTGGCTTTTGTGTAGGTGTTTCTTTATGTATTTTAGAAGTTGATTTGCAAGCAGTAAATACTGCTAATACAATTATACAGAAAAATATTTTCAGTCTGATACTCATGCTTATTTAAGAATGTTGTACAGTATGATGAAACATTCGAGAGAGTAATTTATCAATAAACAATAATCCTGCTAAAGCAATAATCACGATACTTATAATAGGTTGAGTCTTTAAAAGTGTTGCAATGCTTTTGAATGCACTTGTGTAAGGATTGAAAAAGTTTTGTAATACCTCTATTTGTTGATGTCCGATAAAAGAAGGGAAAAAGATAGTTGCCACTATTGCTAATGTAATAGCACTTATAGCTATCAACCAATATTTGTAACGAATAAGAAAAGATAATTGTTCTGCAGGGCTAACTTCTGTTTGCTTGATAATTGCCATTAAGCGATTGGTAAAATCAGTAGATGGTTCATCCATAGTTGATTGACTGAGCAATTTAGCCAAAAATGGGTCTTTATCTTGTGTGTGGTTCATATTAATGTATTAACTTCTTCGTTTAACAATAGTCTAAGTTCTTCGTATAGCTTTTTGCGACTTCGATACAATTTTACCTTTACGTTTGCCTCACTTAAACCTGTAATTTCACTAACTTCTTCAATAGAACTTTCGTTTAAATAAAACAAAGTAACAATTGCACTGTCTTCTTCGGGCAGCTTAGCTAAAGCCAAATTAATGTATTTTGTTTGTTCTTCGGCTTTTAGGTAACTCAACCCATTACCAAAATCATCGTTGGTAAAATTATCAATAATTTCTTCATCAATCGTATTTTGGTCGATATTTTTTTTACGAATTTTTGAAATAGCCTGATTATAAACTATTCGGAACAACCATGTAGAAAACTTTGATTTGCCTTCAAAATCTTTTAATGAATAATAAACTTTCAAAAATGCGTCTTGAATAACTTCTTCGGCATCCTCTCTGTTGCGTGTAACCCGCAAAGCTACATTAAATGCCATTGTTTTATGCTTATTGATAAGCATTGCATAAGCATTGGTGTTGCCTTGTTTGATTTGCTCCAAATAAATGTTGTCGTCCTTATAAGCCATTTTATACTTTGACGCTAAAAGATTAATTTTGGTTACAAAGATACTATAAGATGGAGGCGAATAAAATAATTTTGGCTAAAGTTTGTTTTTTTTGGTTTGAAAAGCATAAATTTCAGGTTGAATTCAGCTTTATTAATGTGAATCTGAATAATTTTGAATAAAAAAATGGTTGTTAATTATACATTAACAACCGTTTTTAAATACATTTATTTTTAAAATATTAATGAGATACAACAAAGCGTTTAGAAATGTTGTTGTGCGACGATTCTATGGAAATGAGATAAATTCCATTGTTCAAATCACTTACATCAATTATTTCATTGTAATTTTCGCCTTGTATGTTTTGTGCTATTTGTTGTTTAATCAATTTGCCATAAATATCATATATACTTAT
>CAYTJB010000004.1:30929-38368 GCA_964437995.1 uncultured Bacteroides sp.
GTTTGTATTTTCATTGGCTTTAAATTGAATATTTACAAATTTATTCGCAGGATTTGGCTGCAAATTAAAAGATGTGTTTATACTTAAATTGTTTTCAATGCCAACTCCTGTATAATACTCTGCATCAAACATTGCAACTCCTTTATTACCAGATCCGTCTGCAATCCAAACATGTGCTACTTGATTTAATACAGGATTTATTTCAACTTTTGGATATGGAAAAGAAAGATTTGAGTTGTCATTGTATTGACTATTAATAGTTTGCCAAGTGCTTGGTGTTGCTAAATTCATACCATTGATAACATAAGGTAGTTTCCTATTAGTTGAATCAAAATAAACAGCTAAAAAATTATCATTTCCCGGATCGTAAGTAATGTCAGGAAACATATCACTCGTACTATTATTAATAATATCCAAACGCTTCCAATAATTGGTAAAGTGGGCACGTTTATTATAAAAGCCAAGTACATCATAATCGCTTCCATCACCTGCATAATCGCGATCTACAAGAACTACTGCGGTAGTACCTGCACTATCATTATCAACAGTATTAAATTGAACAGCAATACTTGGGTTCCTGCATAAATTTATCATAGTAGAAGAAATTGAATCAAGATTAATTGGAGTAATCCATGCACCATCTATAGTTGAAATAGATCTTGAAGTGTAAATATGACCTGTTCGGGCAGTTGAAGATGATAATTGTTCCCAAGCAGCAAAATATCTGCCATTTGAACCTGAGGCACTCCGACCATAAGCTAAGGACACTTTTCTTAGAAAATAGCCTGCACAGAAAATATTATGATTAACACTCCATGTAGCTCCAGCATCAATAGATGCTACATAATTCAGTGAATCATAAGGAATGCCAGAAACTGAATAAACAAATGCTATGCTATAAGGGTTTGCATTAACAGCAGGGAAACGATAATCGGTTGCCATTGCAACATCATATACTTTTCGAGTACCTTTGCTTTCATTAAACACTGCTCCTATAAAAGTATTTGTGGTAGCATTGTATTTATCTATAAAAATAGTATAGTTATTAATATTTTTATGAACAGCAAGAAGGTACAAAAAAAGATTATTTGTATCTGTTCCTGTAACCACAATATCAATAGCAGGATAACGAATGTTTACAGGAGAATATGAAGTAATTGTAGTCCACGAGAAACCATTGTCTCGAGAAGCCATTATCGTAATTCCCCCGGTATTATTAAGAGAATCTACTTTTGAGTAAGCAGCATATAACCAGCCGTTAAATGCTACGGCAAGCTTCACGTTTTGTTGATTAATAGATGGCTCCGACTTAATAATAACATCGGTTGCATACTTAGTGTTTAAAAAAGAATTCTGCTTATTTGTGCGAACTTCCTGTGCTTTTGATACGAAACACATTGTTACCGCTATCAATAAAAAAAATAATTGTTTTTTCATAATTTATGGGTTTAAATTTTTAATATTTAGCAAAGAGATATAAAAAAAACTTTTTTTATCAAGATTTTTTTTAAAATGTTATTAATGTCGTTTAGTTAAGAAGTTTAAGAAAATGGAACACAGATGAAACGGATACCTTTGGTAAACGCGGATTAAACGGATTTAAAATTCCGATAATACAAAGACTTTTTATAAAAAACCCAACGTAAATCAGCATTCCAATCCTTAACTAAACAACATTGATTTCTAATTCTTGTTTGTTTACTTTAACCTTTAGCCTTTTTACTTTAACCTTTTTACTTTATCTTTGTTTTTTTTGTAACCTCATCATCAAAGTTTGCGTCATAGATAAAAATCAATTAAAATTTAAAACTATGGAAGGTGGATTTATTGTACCCGTATTTCTTTTCGGGATGATTTTTGGGATTGTTTATCTCGGAATTCGCAGAAAAGAACGCATGGCATTGTTACAAAAAGGTTTAGATGGCGATTATTTTGAAAAAAATAAATTGCCCAAAAAAGCTTTAAATCTCAAGTATGGTTTGCTCTCTATTGCTGTTGGTGCAGGGATATTAATAGCTAGAGCATTTGAGTATTATGGCTGCATGCACGGAGAAGGTTATCTTGCAATGATTTTTTTGTTAGGAGGAATAAGCTTAGTGGTTTATTACTTCTTGGAAAAGAAATTATAAACGAAACCATTTAGAAAAAGTGTAGCTATAATAGTCTTGTTAACAAGACTATTATAGCTATTTCATTTCGTTATCTACCTAATTTTCTGATATTTTTTAGAATAATATTAATATCATTCATTGTTTTATAGTCGCGAGCATAGAGCAGGTTTAGTTTTTCGGTTGTTTCTTCACTAAGAATTTTATTTAACAATACATCACACGGAGTTAATATTCCTGTTTTTATTGAAGGAAGTTTTTTAATATCAGTATGTTGCGAAATAAAATATCCAACCCATGTTTTTTTTGCAAACAAAACTTTCAAAATATTAACTAAAAACCCAAATGGCTTTTTTTGAAAAAACAGAAGAATAGGGGAGATGATAAGAAAAAATATTGCAAAAGCTACGTCTAATAATCTTTTGTTTCTTTGATTATGGCGTTTGTTAATCGCATTGATATCAATAATATATAAATCTCCAGAAGTGTTAATGGAATTACTGCCTATTAGGAATAAGCTTTCGGGAGGTGCAATTTTATATTCAATGGTTTTATCTTTTAACTCCGACATATTGCTAATAATAGCCGAGGCTGATAAACTTTTTGCACAAAAAATTACTTCGTTAATTTTATAAATTTCAATAATATCGTTTATTTGTGATGAATTTCCTATAAAATTATGATTGTTAGGCTGTTCTGTTGTGTTTACCAAGCCTATAAACCCTGGATTTATATTGGTTTTTCTAAGCAAATCGGCAACTCTTTCTGCTTCTTCGGACTCTCCCACAATAGCAAATCTTTTATTTTTATTTTCGCCCAAGCGATAGGCTTTTATTTTTGTTAAGTGGAAAAGTAATCTAATGATAATCATTGAGATAATGCTCCATGCGGCTCCCAGCAAAATCATAGCTCTCGAAAACCTGAACGAAGTATCGAGTAAGGCGTATATAACTAAAATAATTACCGTTCCAATGGCAATTCCCTGAAATATTTTACTTAATTTATGAGGTTTTTCATAACCTCCTGCAAAGTAAAAGCTTAACAGCCAAATAAGAATATAAGTTGGAACTACCAATAAAATGTATTCTGCTGGATAATATCCATAATCTATTGAAAAGAAGAAGTGTGTCCAGTAATTTTTTAGTAGATAAATACCTCCCCAAATACTTAAAAAATCTAAAACAGGAAGAAGAAGATTGCTAAAAAAACGTTTTGCAATAGATAATGTTGCTCTGAGGTAAATTGCTGTGTTTATGAGAAGCGAGAAAAGTCGGGCATTTTTTTGTGAAAAATGTTTTTGGGCAAAAATAATCATGGCATTGTAAAAAACAAAAACATAATTTACACTGCTTTTCTTTGTGCTTTCTCCTTTATAATGAATTATGCGTGTATCGGGAAAGTAAATATTTTTATAACCTGCTTTAATAATTCGGTATGAAAGGTCAATATCTTCGCCGTACATAAAAAATGCTTCATCTAACAAACCTACTTTGTCTAAAACGCTTTTTCGCATCATCATAAAAGCACCGGCAAGCACTTCTACTTCGTGTATTTGCTCGTTATTCAAATAGCTTAAGTGATATTTCCCAAACTTTTTGGATTTTGGGAATAATTTCGATAACCCAAATATTTTGTAAAAAGCTACCTCAGGTGTTGGTAACCCACGTTTTGATTCAGGTAAAAAATTACCTTTTCCATCAATCATTTTAACGCCTAATCCGCCGGTAGTTGGATTAGCATCCATATAATTAATTACTTTTTCAAAAGTATCGCTTTCAACAACAGTGTCGGGATTAAGCAATAAAATATATTCACCTTTTGCCTGAACAATAGCTTGATTATTTGCTTTGGAAAAACCCTTATTATCTTTATTTTCAATTAATTTTATTACAGGAAATTTTTCTTTTACCATTTTAACAGAAGCATCCACAGAATTATTGTCAACAACAAATATTTCTGATTCAATGTTTTTACATGCTATTTGAACAGAATGTAAACATTGCTCCAAAAAATATTCTACGTTGTAATTAACAATAATGATTGAAAGTTTCATGAATTCAGTTTATAAAGTTTGTAATGTTCATAAAGCTAAAAGTTGTTGGTTATTAAGTTATTGTACTCTTCACTTTATGAATATCTAACTCATTAGTGCAAAGGAATTAAAAAAGCTACGCCAATACCAAGCAATACCGTAATAAATTTTTGTATGTTATATTGATGGTTTTCACTGGTTTCGAATAGTATTGAAGTTGAAACATGTAAGAAAATACCTACAACTACTCCTAATATCATATCAAAATAATTACTCAAACTTCCTGTCATTTCAGCACTTACCAAATTGCTTACCATAGATCCAGCAGGAGTCATAAGTGCAAAAACAGCTAATAACAAAAATGCTTTTCTTTTAGTCATGCCAGCTTGTAAAAAGATACTCATCAACACAATGGAAATAGGAATGTTATGAATGATAATGCCTACAGTTAAGGAATGTTGCACTTGTTGATTAAAACTTTCAACAATGGGCATTCCTTCTAAAAATGCATGAATACAAATACCTATCATTAAGCCAATTGGAGCAACTTTTGGAAAATGTTCGCTATGGTCGTGTTTTTCAATACATTCGTGAGCATGTCCATGTCCGTGTTCAATACCTTTTGTAAGTAGTTCGAGAAGAAGCTGTAAAACGAATCCTATTAAAATAAAAGCACCAATATTTGCTGTTCCTTTCTCAAAAATTTCGGGAACTAAGTTTAAAAAGCTGATTGCCAGTAAGAAAGCACCACTAAAAGCCAATAATAATTTAAGTACTTTAGGATTTCCGGTTTTGAAAAGAAATAGCGAAGAACCGCTAATAATAACGGTAATAAACAAAAAGAAATAAAGAAGAATGTTTTCCATAAATTATTGGATTGTTATGCAAAAATAAGAATTAAATTGTAATAATTTTGTAAAACGAGCTAAAGTGTTAATTGTTTTTTTACAGGTGCAATTTTCTTAAAAAGTTTACCTAAATTCTTTATCAAATTGCTTGCAATTAAAGATTTTTTAGTTTTTAGCATCTATTTTAATATTACAGATTAATAGTATATTTATTTGATAAACAATAATTTAATAACTAATAATTTGTAAATTTTAAGAACTCTATAACTTTTCGTACCTTTGCAAAAAAATTGTATATGAAGGTTAATGTTAGTTCAGAAATAGGTAATTTGCAAGGCGTTATTATACATCATCCAGGTAGCGAAATTGAAAACATGACGCCTCAAAACGCTGAAAGGGCATTGTATAGCGATATTTTAAACCTTGCTGTTGCTACCAAAGAGTATTGCGAATTTGAAGGTGTGTTGCGTAAATTTACCAATGTTTATGAAGTAAAAGATTTGCTAAAAGAAGCAATGCAAAGCGAAAATATTAGGCGTGAGCTGGCACACAAAGTTTGTGTGAACGAAAAAGCTTTGCATGTTTACAAAGATTTATTAGAGCTTAATATTGATGATTTTACAAAAGCAATGATTGAAGGTGTTGAAATGAAGCAAGACACTTTAACTAATTTTTTGAGCCAAGAAAGGTATTCATTGCGTTCGTTGCATAATTTCTTTTACATGAGAGATGCTTCCATTTCAATGTATAACGAAGTGTTAATCAGTCGTATGGCAAATATTGTACGGGCAAGAGAAGCCATTATTATGGAAACCATTTTCGACCATAGCAATACGGTAAGCGCAAAAACCATTAATCCGATTAATTATAAAGATTTTGACCCTGAAATAACCATCGAAGGTGGCGATGTATTGATAGCTCGCGAAGATGTGATATTGATAGGCTTAGGTAGTCGTTCCAATACCAAAGCGGTTGATTTTTTAATAGACCGTTTTAAAGAAAATAAAACTACGATGAATATTGTAGTGCAGGAATTGCCTTATAAGCCCGAGTCATTTATTCATCTTGATATGGTTTTTACATTTTTAGATAAGGATAAATGTATGATTTATGAGCCTTTAATTGCACGTCATAACAAATATCAAACAGTTCATATTCGTATTGATAATGGGAAGGTTGATTTTATTCGTTTTCGTAATACCATGATGGAAGCCTTAAAAGAGCTAAAATTTGACCTACAACCACTGACCTGTGGAATACAAGATGATTTGTGGATACAACAACGCGAACAATGGCATAGTGGAGCTAATTTTTTTGCATTAGGATCAGGTAAAATAATGGGCTATGCTCGCAATAGCTATACCATTGAAGAGTTAAACAACAATGGGTTTGAAGTTTTAAAAGCACGCGACATTATCAAAGGTAGGAAAAACATGAATGATTATTCAAAATTTGTTGTAACTATTGATGGCTCTGAACTGCCAAGAGGTGGAGGTGGTGCAAGATGTATGACAATGCCTATTTTGAGAGATAAAGTGGAATGGTAAGCTCTTTTTAATGATGAATTATAAACGATGAATAATGAAAATAATCAAAAAAGTTAATCGTTATTTAAAAATAAAAAAATAAATTATGTTTCAATGGATTGGGTATGGAGCTTCTGTAGTGATTGCTACATCAATGTTGATGAATTCTATACAAAAATTAAGATGGATTAACCTTTTTGGAGCCATCTTATTTTCAACCTATGGATTTATTATCGGAGCTTTTCCTGTAGGAATACTTAATGGATTTATAGTATGTATTGATATTTATTATCTTAGCAAAATGTATTCCAGCAAAGATTACTACCGTTTGCTTGAAGTTCGTAATGACAATAGATATTTGGAGGCTTTTTTAGCTTTTCACCACAAAGATATTATTCGGTTTTTTCCCGAATTTACGTTTAAACCCGAAATGAATAAGCTTAGCATATTGATTTTAAGGAATATGTCAGTTGCAGGCGTGGTTCTTGCACACGAATACGACGAAAAAACCTTGATGATGGGCTTGGATTATGTTATTCCCGAATACCGCGACCAAAAACCTGGTAAATTTCTTTATACAGAAAACTTATATTATTTTTCCAAATTGGGTTACGAAAAACTTTGTGCTGAATCTCAATCGAAGAAACACGATAAATACTTGTTAAAAATGGGATTTATTGGCGGTTTATCAAATAATAGCAAATTACTTGTTAAACGATTGATTTTTTAGTTTCTGAAATCATAAAAAGTGTTATTATATATAAAATTAATTATAAACCTGAGCATCCCACCCATTTACAAATAAATACTGATAATGTGCTGTATTATCAGGATTTCTCTTCCAAATAACTGCACTAACATATAAATTTACTTTGTTCCAATTTGAAGCAATATTAATACTGCAAGTATAATCAAATACTGTATT
>CAYTJB010000005.1:0-12406 GCA_964437995.1 uncultured Bacteroides sp.
CTTCTTGTTTATGAAGCTTTTAAACATATAGGAATGTAAATTAAAAGCTTAAATTGGTTTAAACAATGCTTAATCAGAAACCGATCGAATAGATACTGTTGTTTACAGTTAAAAAGGGTTATTATGAATGAAAAAGAATTAACACAATTATTAGAAGACCTAAGAACTTTGCCAAAAGAAAATGAATGCGTGGAGTTTAAAAAAGGTACAGCCACAACAAATGAAAAACTTGGACAATATCTCTCTGCTATTTCTAATGCTGCTTGTCTTGCAAGTCAACCTTTTGGCTATTTAGTTTTTGGTATTGATGATGAAACACATCAAGTAGTTGGTACATCTTACAAATTCAAAAATATCAAGGAGGGTAATGAGGAATTAGAACTATGGATTAGAAGATTATTACACCCTTCTATTCGCTTTCAGCACTTTGAATATCAGTATAATAAATTTTATTTAGAAATTTTTAAAATTCCAGCTGCAAAAGCAGAGCCTACACATTTTAAAAAAATTCCTTATATTCGCTTTAATAGCAGTTTGACAGATTTAAGAAATTTTCCAGAATATATAAAAGCAATTTACAATTCTGAAGACGATTGGTCTGCAAAAATTATTGATAGAGCTACTTTAGAAGATATAGATACGATTGCAATTGCAAAAGCAAAAGAAAAGTTTAAAGAAAAAAAAGTAGGTTTTCCATTTTATGACGAAATTAACTTTTGGGATAATGCGACTTTTTTAGATAAAGCCAAAATTACTATTGGTGGAAAAATTACTAATACTGCAATTATTTTGTTAGGAAAACCTGAGTCTGCCCATTTTATCTCTCCTGCTGTTGCTCAAATTACTTGGAAATTAGACACAGAAGAAAAAGCGTATGAGCATTTTGAAATTCCTCTTTTTCTTTCCATTAATCAAGTTTTGGCTCGTATTAGAAATGTAAAGTATAAGTTTTTCCCTGATAACCAATTACTTTCAGTTGAAGTAAATAAATACGAAACTAAAGTAATTTTGGAAGCTTTGAATAATTGTATAGCTCATCAGGATTACAGTCAATACTCGCGTATTATTTTGACCGAACAAGTCAATAAACTCATTTTTTCTAATTCTGGTGGTTTTATAGAAGGAAATGCCGAGGATTATTCCTATGGAGAAAAAACACCGGGAAAATACAGAAATCGTTGGTTAGCTGACGCAATGGTTAATTTAAATATGATAGATACCATGGGATATGGTATTCATAGGATGTATATAGAGCAAAGAAAAAGATTTTTCCCTTTGCCTGACTATACAAAATCTACAAGAGATAGAGTAGTACTTGAAATATATGGGCATACCATTGATGAAAACTATTCTAAACTTTTAATTGAAAAGAAAGAAGATTTAAGTCTCACGGAGGTCATCCTTTTAGATAAAATACAAAAAGGGCAAGCAATAACAGAAGATGCTGCCAAACTATTAAAGAAAAATTATCTTATTGAAGGTAGAAAACCTAACTATTTTATCTCTGTTAAATTGGCTGAAAAGACCAATCAGAAAGCAGAGTACATAAAAAATAGAGGATTTAAAGATCAATATTACAAAAATATAATTTTAGAGCTTTTAGAAAAGTATGGTTACGCATCAAAAGAAGATATAGATAAACTTATTTTAGATATTCTACCAGCTATTTTAGATAATAAACAAAAGGGCAATAAGATTCGTAATTTGCTCTATGCTATGTCTAAAAGAGATAAAACTATTGTTAATCAAGGAACTAATCGAAACCCAAAATGGAAAAAGAATATCTAATCCTAATATTTATTAGTTATTCTTTAGATAAACTTTTAGATAAACTATAAGACAACGTTGCCTTATTATGACAAAAAAAGAAAAGATTAACATAAGATAATTATTCAATCCAAAAGGATTAACAAGATGCATGATTATTAACCAATGTAAATATATACAATTTTAAAAATTATAAAAATGAAAAACGAAATTCACAAAAGCGCACCTTCAGGTGCAGTTTATGGTTTAGGCTTTATTGGAGCTGCCATTTACTTTATTTCTCATGCTACAGGTTTTTGGATGGGCGTAATAGGATTTTTAAAAGCAATTATTTGGCCCGCTCTTCTTGTTTATGAAGCTTTTAAACATATAGGAATGTAAATTAAAAGCTTAAATTATTTAAAACTTTTTTGACACATAATGGTTATTAGAAGTAAAAAACGATAGTTTAAGAAAATAATACGATAAAGATGAAGCGAAAAGTAATAGTTGTGGGTGCTGGTTTTGCAGGCATACAGTTTGTAAGAAAGTTAGATGAAGATTTGTTTGATATTTTGCTTATTGATAAACTGAACCACCATCAATTTCAACCTTTATTTTATCAAGTTGCCACTTCTCAAATTGAACCATCAAGTATTTCGTTTCCAATTCGTAATATTTTTAAAAATAAAAAGAATGTACAGATAAGGCTTGCAGAGGTTTTATGCGTTGATACAGAAAACAACAAAATAAATACATCTATCGGGGATTTTGGATATGATTATTTGGTTATAGCAATAGGTTGTAAAACTAATTTCTTTGGTAATAACCAAATCAGTGAGCATTCTTTTACGTTGAAAACAACTTACGATGCTATTGCTATTCGCAACCACATTTTACAAACTTTTGAGGATATTATTTCTGCAAAAGAAACCCAAAAAGAAGCTTTACTAAATATGGTAATAGTGGGTGCTGGTCCTACTGGTGTTGAGTTAGCTGGAGCATTTGCTGAAATTAGAAAAAATATATTGCCAAAAGATTATCATGGAATTGATTTTTCAAAATTAAAAATTACTTTGATAGAAGGAAGCAAAAAAACTTTAAACAATATGAGTAGTACTGCAAAAATTGCTTCACAAAAGTATTTGCAGAAAATGGGTGTAAACATTATTACCGAAACATTTGTGAAAAACTACGATGGTAATATATTAGAATTAAGTGATGGAAATACAATAAATACAAAAACGGTTATATGGGCAGCAGGAGTTACGGCTAATACTATTGAAGGCATGCCAAGTAACTGTTTTGCTATCGGCAATAGAATTAAGGTAGATAGGATAAATAGAGTACGTGAAACCAAAAATATCTTTGCAATTGGTGATATTGCATTTATGGAAACGCCTAAATATCCTAAAGCACATCCTCAATTAGCAAATGTGGCGATTAATCAAGCAAAGAATTTAGCAAAGAATCTAAAGAATATAAATCAAGGTAAAAATACTGTAGAGTATGAGTATAAAGACTTTGGTTCTATGGCTACCATTGGCAGAAATAAAGCAGTGGTTGACTTTAAATTCATTAAATTCAAAGGTTATTTTGCATGGCTAATTTGGATGTTTTTGCATTTAATGCTTATTTTGAGTGTCAAAAATAAGCTTATAATTTTTATTAATTGGGCATGGGCTTATATTACAAAAGATACATCGCTTCGTTTGATATTGAAAGAAAGAAAAGATAAGTAAACCTTTTGTTTTTCATGTGTAATACTTTTGTAAAAATACTTAACTTTATGCTTAAATAATGCGTATATTTGTAAAAATTTATATTATTAGTAGCCATAAAATCAATATAATATGAAATAGTCATAAGAATATTATTCGCACAAACCGAGTATGATATTATATGGCATATTCCATCTGATAATTAAGTAATTATAAGAATAATAACAGATGAAAACAATTTTATTACTATTATTAACATTTATGATAACATTAAATTTAAAATCGCAAGATTTTGCTCCCATAGGTGCTAAATGGCATTATACAGAGAAATTTGCATTTTTGGGAAACATTTCGTATTTATCAATAGAATCTATTGGAGACACTTTGATAAAAGGGAAAAATTGTAGAATATTAAATAATAATGGAGGTTTGATGTGTGGTTACTATAGTGCAAAGGATTTTGTGTATTGTCAAGACAGTGTGGTTTATTTTTATGTTCCTCAAATAGATAGCTTCCAAACATTATATAATATGAAAGCTAAAAAAGATAGTTCATGGACAATTATTTTTGGTGCTAATATCTCACAAAATCTTGATACATTGAGAGTAAAAGTTGATTCGGTAAGTTCAGTTATAATTAATAGCATAAGTTTAAAAAAGTTATTTGTTACCTATAAACCTTTAAATTCCACATATCCAAATTTTTATTATACTGGCGAAATTATTGAAAAAATTGGAAACAAAACCTATTTATTTAATCTTTATGGATTATCTGGAATGGCTTGTGATGGCAACTATTCCGAAGGATTAAGGTGTTATCAGGATACTCAGTTTGGGTTTTATTCAACTGGCATTGCAGATTCTTGCACATACATATCGGTAGGTATTGAAGAAAAAAATGCAGATAAAGAGTTTGAATTGTTCCCAAATCCAACAAGGGGAAACATTCAAATAATTGTTGATTCTGAAAAAAATACAACAATAGAATTGCGTAATATAATAGGGCAAATTATTTATTCTAAAGAGTTCTATTTGCAAACACAAATAGACTTAGAAGGGTTTCCTAATGGGTTTTATTTTGCAACTTTAAAATATCAAGATGAAATATTTGGAGTTAAAAAAGTTATGAAACATTAATGCATTATTTTTTACTCAATTAAAAATAATAACTATATTTGTCCTGTAAAAATAAAAAATAACATACTTTAAAAAAGGAAAAAACCGATGCCGATAAAAGAAGGTTATTATTTAATTAATTTTTTTATTATGAACAACGAAAAAGAAATGTTAGCAAACTTTCAAGTTGAAGAACTTGAAAAACGTTTTGAAATGGGATGGTCATTTGGTGGAAGCGCTAATGTATCCCACACTCCTATGGGGGATATATTTACTATTGGAGGAAGCGTTACATACGTTATTAATTAATTTTGTAAGTGGGGTAAATACCCCACTTTTTTTTTATCAAATAAGATTATATAGTATAATAGATTGCTGATAAAATTAACTAACTAATTCAAAAGATTTTATTATTAAATTATAATAATAATGCTAATCGTATCGTATATATAAGTATTCCTAATTGATAAATAAATTATTATTCTTAAAAATTTAAAAACGAAGTATATATGGTTAATATTATTGAAAACTTAAAAAAAAACGATAAATCTCCGGAGTACTATCAATATTACCCACGTTTATTTTATAATTATTTTAAAGAAATAAATAACAGTATTATACACGATTTATCAAATGCTGGTTATTTATATTATCAATCAACGTTGTGCACAGACATACTAATAGATGATCATGATTATTCAAAAATCCCTTTAATTTTAATATTTCAGGAAGAAGCAATAAAAATACTTACTTCAATTTACGG
The DNA here is from genome assembly GCA_964437995.1 of uncultured Bacteroides sp. Classification (GTDB taxonomy): domain Bacteria; phylum Bacteroidota; class Bacteroidia; order Bacteroidales; family JACABE01; genus JACABE01. The sequence continues at coordinate 5,347 of CAYTJB010000005.1, forward strand.
TAAAAATTCTGAGTTTTGGGATTATTGGAATAAGCGAAGAAATGAATATTTCGAAGCAGTAAAAATTGAAAAAAAATTACGAGACGAAAAGGATATAAATTTTTCAGTTTATGAGGATTTATCAGATAAAAAATCGGCTTTTGGAAAAGTAGCCATTGATTGTTTATATACATTGTCTGATTATAAAGATTCTAAATTATATAAAACACTTTTACAATCACATTATTATTTTTCTGTAGGGTTTCAATTATATGACGATGTGAAAGATTTTAAAGAAGATTTTGAAAAAGGACAATTTAATTGGGCAATTTATGAATTAAAAAACAAAATCAGTTTTTCTGAATATGATAATAATGTTTTTATTTTAAACAAACTACTCTTTCTAAGAGGAATTGGACAAGAATTATTGTTAAAATCAATCAATTATTTTAAAAATTCATTTGAAATTTTAGAACCATTACATCAAGAAAGTGAATGGGCTATGGTTATTAAAAAAATGAAACATACCATTGAAATGTATTTAGAAGTTACTGTTGGTTATATTAATACTATATCAAAAAAAATAGAAGTACAAAATTGTAAAATAAAGAAAGATTATTTTTTTGACTTTAGTTCTGTAAAAAACACTACGATAAAAAATGGTTTAGAATTTATTAAAAAAGATTTTATACATAATTTTGCTGACTTAAAACACTATATGTATATTTCTAAAAATCAAGGATTTGAAAATGCTGGTAGTGTTCATTATTCTGATACTTTTCAAAGATCAATGTTAAACAATTGCTTGTTATATATTGCTAAAAAATTTAGTTTAGATATTTCTGAGTATGTTAAACAAGAAAATGATTATTTAATAGGTCTTATAAATAAAGACACAATAGGTGGGTGGTCTTATTATCCAACGGTTAATGAAATTGCACCTGATATTGATACTTTAGGCGAAATTATGCAATATTTTATAAAATCTAATAATGGATTGTTTGTTAATATATATTGCGAACCATCTATTGATATTGCATTAAAGCAAAGGACTCAATTAGATGGGGGAATAGAAACGTGGATAATTCCCAAAAATAACCAAACAAAAATTCAAATCAAACAAGAAGATTTTAGTATAAATAAATGGGGTGTTGGCCCGGATTTAGAAATTGTAGCTAATTTTATTTATAGTCTTAATCTGTATAACCCATCACTTTATTTTGTTAATATCGAAAATGCATTAAAATATATAGTTGAAAGTCAAAATGAAAAAGGGTTTTGGGCAGGCAGGCAGTATTATGGTAATTATTATAGTACTTATGTTGTTTTAAGAGCATTGAAAGAATATTCTAATTCTTATTCAAAAGCAATAGATAAAGCTTTAGAATATATTATAGGTTCTAAAAATGAAGACGGTGGGTACGGTTTAAATGAAAATTCAGATCCACTCTCAACATCTTTTGTATTGCTTTCCTTAAAATTATTTTATAAAAATTCAAACTCAAATATAAAGCAGTTGGAGGAGTATTTGAGAAAAAAACAAAATAAAGAAGGATTTTGGAGTGATGTAGGTTTTATTAAATCAAAACAAAATGAGGCATACAAAAGCAAAACCTTAACAACAGCTTTTGTATTAAAATCATTATGCTTATGATAAACAATTATTATAGTTTTATACCTGTACTCTCAGATAATTTAGATTATAATAGGTTAACTGAAAATGAATATATATTAAGTAATGCAAATCACAAGCACTATTTAAAAATAAATAAAGATGTTTATAATCTACTTAATTTAATAGATGGTGTAAAAAATTTAAAAGAAATCTCTATAGAATATCAATTAAAATATAGCAAAAGTATTTCAGTGGAAGAAATACAGATACTGCTTTTTGAGAGACTTTCTATTTTTGGCATTTTAAAAGGTTTTGATGAGAAAATAAAAAAATATAAAAGTCCTTCTTACCTGAAATTAGGGTTTATTATTATAAATGAAAAAATACTTTCAAAAATTGTAAAGAATTTTTATTTTCTTTTCAAAAAAAGAGTTGCATTTTTTGTTATTTTAATATCAATTACTTTTATTTCAACAATTCTTTATTTCAACTTTGATTTATATAAGTCTTTTAATTTACAAAAGAGCCTTCTGTACTATTTAATTATTACGATATTAAGTGTTACTTTTCACGAAATAGGACATGCAACTTCCGCTAGTTATTTTGGTGCAAAACATGGTGGTGTTGGTTTTGGGTTTTATCTTTTTACACCAGTATTTTATGCAGATGTTACTGATATTTGGCGTTTATCAAAAAATAAAAGAATTATAGTAAATATTTCGGGAATCTACTTTGAAGTTGTTTTTTGTTCAATTATGACCTTAATAGGTTGCATATTAAACAATCATGCTCTATTGATTATTATGATAATTGTTTGTTTAAAAACATTATTTAATCTTAATCCATTTTTTAGAAGTGATGGGTATTGGGTTTTGTCTGATTTAACAAATAAACCTAATTTATTTTATCACTCTTCAGAGAAAATAAAGAATATTTTTGTTTTTTTTTTTAAAAGAAGAAAATTTACCTGGACCATAATAGATTTTATTTTACTTTTATATGGATTAATAAGTTTTTCATTTATAGGTTTGTTTTTATATTATATATTATTTAAAAACTTCCAATCAATATTATACTTTCCTAAAAATCTATATAGTTTTATTAATAATTTATTTAATAACCATTCCGAAATTTCATTGACAAAATATGGTGAACTAATAGTTCCTTTTATTTTTTTTCTATTAGTATTTAATTTGTTGAAATCTGTAATTGTAAAATATTATAAAAGAAACCTTACAAAATTTATAAACGTTAACGAAAATAAGCATTAAAAAATCATTGCAAATTAATAGCCTCTTCTTAGATAAAAATGATATCATTAATAACTTCTTCTTTTACAGCATTATTAAGAGCATTTATTAGTTTTGTTTTTGCATAGCTAAGTTCATTGCGGAGGGCTGCCGAATCTACTTTTACATACAGAATACGGTTTTTGATATATAGGTTTTCGGTATGCCTTGATATCATAGCTCCACATACTTGTTCCCATGCTTGTATGATACGAGTTTCGTTAATTTTCCCGCTCATTTTATAAGTACTAAGTAGTTGCTCTATAGCTTCTTTTAAAGTAAATTCGTTGCTTTTCCTAAACATTTTTCTCTATTTCTGTGGCTGTTCCTTTTTCTACTTTAAATATTTTGTGAGGAATGTCTATTTTATTAAAAACTTCTACAATACGTTCTGTTTGAGTATCTGTAATAAAAACTTGTTTAAAATTCTGGTCAGCAACTAGTTTTATCAGTTGTTCCACTCTGGTATTGTCGAGTTTATCAAAAATATCATCAAATAGTAAAATTGGTTTAAATCCTTTAATATTCTTGGTATATTCAAACTGAGCTAATTTTAATGCTATAAAGAAAGATTTCTGTTGTCCTTGTGAGCCAAATTTTTTAACAGCAAAGCCATCCATTGTAAAATCCAAATCGTCTTTATGTATGCCTACAGAGGTATATTGTAAGGCTCTATCTCTTTGAATATTATCTTTTAATAAATTTTCTAAATCGTTGTCGTTCAATTGAGAAAGATAAGTAGTATCAACCTTTTCTTTAGATCCTGAAATAAATGCAAAATAGTATTGAAACAAAGGCATAAATTCTTCGAGAAAAATCTTGCGTTTTTGGTAGATATTTTCGCCATGTTTTTGTAAGTAAAAATTCCACATTTCAAGAGAAGTGGGTTCAAAACGATTGCTTTCGGCAAATTGCTTGAGCAAAGCATTGCGTTGTTGCAAAGCTTTGTTGTAACTCATTAAATCGTCAAGGTAAATGCGGTCGAATTGAGAAATAACGCTGTCAATGTATTTGCGGCGAACTTCGCTGCCTTCATTTATTAAATCGCGGTCGTAAGGCGAAACCATTACCAATGGAAACAGTCCGATATGATCGGCTAAGCGTTCGTATTCTTTTTTGTTGATTTTAAATACTTTGCGTTGATTCCGTTTTTGAATACAGCTTACTAAATCTTGCTGTTCATCTTTACGAGAATATTGTCCATGAATGGCAAAAAAGTCGGTTTCGTGCTTGATATTTTGCATATCAACCAAATTAAAATAGCTTTTACAAAACGAAAGATAATAGATAGCATCTAACAAATTGGTTTTGCCTTCGCCGTTATCGCCCACAAAACAATTAATTTTCTCCGAAAACTCAAGATTGGCTTCGGTATAATTTTTAAAATTACTAATTGTTAGGCTTTTAAGATACATAAGTTCAGTTTATAAAGTCAAAAAGTTAAAAGTTTATAAAGTTATTTATCTGATTGTAAGTAAGTTAATATATTTGAGGTTTTTTAATAATGTATTCATAATGAGGAGTATATCTTTTTAAGTTCCGTTTTGTTGTGCTTTTTAGACTGGACTCATACATATTTTAAAATTCTCTAATAATTCCTGCTATTTCTTCCATCAACCACATAGGCGTGGAAGTAGCTCCACAAACACCCACATTTTCAATACTTGCAAACCATTCTTTATCAATTTCCAACGGTTCGGCAACCAAATAAGTATGTGGATTTACCGATTTGCATAAATCGTAAAGAAACATACCATTCGAACTCTTTTTTCCGCTCACAAAGATGATCACTTCAAAGTTATTAGAAAATTCTTTTAATTGAGCTGAGCGATTAGAAACTTGCCGACATATAGTGTCATTCGACACAAAATCAATTTCTTTGCCGTTGTTTGCTTCTTTTATTCGGTAATTGATATTTTCAATAATTTTTGCCAAGCCATCAATACTTTTGGTGGTTTGCGAATACAAGCGAAGTGGACGTGTAAAATCAATTTTTTCAATATCTTCATCTTTATCAATTACTATGGCTGTATTGTCTGTTTGACCAACTAAGCCGTTTACTTCGGCATGTCCGAGCTTTCCGTAAATAACGATTTGTCCATTTTTTTGCAACATTTCTTCGTAACCTTTCCTTATTTTGCTTTGCAATCTCAATACAATAGGGCAGGAGGCGTCTATTAAGGTAATATTATTTTTGGTAGCAATTTTGTAAGTTTCGGGTGGTTCGCCATGTGCACGAATCAATACATTACAATTATTCAATTGCTTAAATTCTTCATGTGTGATAACTTGCAAACCTTTGTCGGCAAGGCGTTTTACTTCCATTCCATTGTGGACAATATCGCCCAAACAGTATAATTGACCATGCTCGCTTAGTTTACGTTCTGCCATTTCAATAGCATGAATTACGCCAAAGCAAAAACCTGAATATTTATCTATGGTTACGTTCATTTATCTTTAGAATTTTAAAAAAAATCATTTTAATACCAAAATACCTAAATGTAAATTATTCTTCACTTAACTCATCGGTTGTTAATTCAATTTGTTTTAATGAAACATCTGCAATGCTTTTAGTATTTTTGGCACCTAATTGTCTTAGTTTTTCAACTCTGCCAATTAAATTTCCGCTTCCTGTATGTAGCTTTTTATTGGCTTCTTGATAGGTTTTTTGAACAGTATCTAATTGGTTGCCTAATCTTTTTAAATCATCTACCAAGCTTGCAAATTTATCGTATAATTTGCCTCCTTCGCTGGCAATTTCAATGGCATTTTGAGTTTGTTTTTCTCTTTTCCAGATTGATTCTATGGTTTTTAGTGTTGCAAGTAGGGTAGAAGGGCTTACTATTACTACCCGTCTGTCCCAAGCGAAATTAAATAGTTCAATATCTTGTTGTATAGCAATGCTAAAAGAGGATTCTATGGGAAGAAACATCAATACAAAATCGGGTGTATTAAACGTTTCTGACGAAGCGTAACTTTTCTCGCTCAAGCCTTTTACGTGGCTTTTTAGCGATTCGATATGCTGTTTGCTGTACTTTTCTTTTTCTTCGGGTATTTCGGTGTTTACGTATTGCTCATAAGCATTTAACGAAACTTTAGAGTCAATAATAATATGTTTGTTGTCGGGTAGTTTAATTACTACATCGGGACGTAAAATTTCATTGTGGTCGTTGCGTGCTGTAAATTGAGTTTCATACTCTTCGCCTTTTATAAGCCCCGAACGTTCTAAAATTCGTTCCAATACCATTTCGCCCCAGTTTCCTTGCTTTTTGTTGTCGCCTTTTAAGGCTTTGGTTAAATTATTGGCTTCTTCGCTAATTTTACTGTTGAGTTCATATAATTTTTTTACTTCTTCTCGCAAGCTGATATTATCTCTAACGCCTTGTATGTGGGTTTCCTGAACTTTTTGTTCGAACAATTGAATTTTTTCTTTCAGAGGATTAAGTATTTCTGAAATGTTTTTTTGATTGGTAGTAGTAAATTCTTGAGAGTTCTGTTTTAGTATTTTATTGGCAATATTTTCGAATTCGGTGGTAAATTTCTTTTGAATTTCTTCTAATTCGGCTTTTTGTGTAGTAAGTTTTTCGAGCAAATTGCGGTATTCGGTTTCGGCTTTTGTAATGCGATTTCCCAATGCTTCCGATTTTTGTTGTTCTTCGGCAAGCAATTGTTTAACGTTTTCTTTTTCCTTTTCGATATAAGCAATGGTATTTTGCGAGGTTTGAACAAGCATTTCTTTTTCGGCTTTGGCAACCATTAATTGCTTTTCGTTTTCTGAAATTTGCAAATTTATCTGTTCTTTGCTTTTGGCTGATTTTTGCAAAGCTATAATGTAACCGATTATAAAACCAAGTAATAAGGCTATGGTAGCCAATATATATTCCATCTGATTTGTATTTATTTTTCTTTTACAAATCTACTATTATTTTTTGTGCTGGCAAATAAAAAGTAATTTTTACTAACTTTGCCAACGAAACAACAGTTCGTTCTATCGCTGTTTAGCTTAGGCTAAAGAGAGGAAAGTCCGGGCAACATAGAGCAAGCATACTTCCTAACGGGAAGGTGTTCTGAGTAATCAGTTCAACAGCAAGTGCCACAGAAAATAACCGTCCCGCTTTTGGGTGGGATAAGGGTGAAAATGTGAGGTAAGAGCTCACGTCGCGGTGTGGCGACATGC
>CAYTJB010000005.1:12416-24896 GCA_964437995.1 uncultured Bacteroides sp.
AGCTCACATTCTGCGTTGGCAACAAGGCAGAAGGGTAAACCTTATGGGTTGAAAGACCAAATATACCGGATGTTAAGGGCTGCTCGTCCGATGCCGGGGGGTAGGTCGTTAGAGGCTATCGGCGACGGTAGCAGTAGATAAATGATAGAAGTCCCCACGGGGAAACAGAACCCGGCTTACAGAACTGTTGTTTTTTTCTTTTTGCCTTATCAAAAATAACTGCCATAAAATCACATAATGTCAGTTTAAATCAAAAATATAAAGTTAAAATTCTCTATAAATTATTTGAAGTAGTCTATTTTTTAGGATTTTTAAATAGCTCTTTAATATTATCAAACTCTCTCCTATAAAAGAATCCAATGCCTTGTGTGTATGGAGAAATACTATTCATAAACTCATTTGTATTTGAACGGTTAAAAACTTTCATTCTAAGTTTCCCGTCTTCTGTAATTTTATATTCTATATTTACATCACCTACAAAATTATTGCTTTGTTTTGTTGCATCTGTAGTTTTAACGGTTCCTCCTAATCCACCATTCATGTCAATAGAAATCCTATCATTAAATAATTGGGTGGAAAGTGCTACTTGTAATTCTTGAGATGTTAGTTGGTCGCCTGGTCGATAATTTACACCAATATCAAAATCTTTGCTAATTTTTGATAACCAATTGCTAACCTGGTTTGATACCATTTCAAATGAGGAATTTCCAGCACCGCTAACAACAGAGGAGCTATAAGAAGAACGGTTTAAAGATGCAAAACTATTCATTACTAATAATGAAAAACTTTGTTGTAACATTTCATCTTGATTATTGCGATCAAGTAAACTAAAAACTCTATCTTTTGTTTCTTGGTCAACACTTGGAAGTCCAATATCGAAAGTAATTGAAGGATTATTAAGTTTACCATCAACGCTAATAATACTTTGAACAGGAACTTTCTTCTTGCTAACATCATCAGAAGTACCTACTAAAATAGGATACAATGAAGCTCTTACGTTGTAAATAGCTTTCATCTGAATTATGGCATCATAAGGATCGCCTTTCCAGCTAATATTTCCTCCATTTTGGATGTTAAATTTTTTACTAAGACCTATGTTTGGAAGAGAAAATAGATAAACACCATCATTTAAAGTATAATTTCCAAACATTTTAAAATCTCCCTCTTTATTGATGCTTAATTGTATATTTCCATCACCATAAGCCTTAATATTGCCACCAGTTTGAGGTGTTTCGAGGTTAATACCAATTTCTGCATCGGGTGTAATTTCTAAGTCGCACTTCATTGAAATACCATCAAAAGGATTGCTTGATTTCGTAGGTATTTTAAACTCTTTTTGTTTTTCAATAAAAGTAATAAAATTGTTTTCACGAGTTTCTGTTTTGTTTGATAGTGGAATAAAAAGCGAAGTTCCTTTATCTGTTTTTGCTCTTACATCAATATGTACATCTGTATCAGTACCATTAATTTTTATAATTCCACTTGCAAAAGCTTTTCCGTAAAAAATATCATTATCAGCAGCTTCGGTTTTTAAAACCAATAGGTTATTATATTTAAAGGTAAAGTCTAACTTAAAATTTCTAAATCCTTGATGGGTAATCATTCCATCCATTTTAGCTCTGCCCGATTCGGACGCAATGCCTAAATTGGTAAACTTAAAATAATTGGCACTTATTTCAACAGAATCGGAATTTGAAATAGAATAATCCACACCTGTATAATCTATTTTCATTTGAGCTTTTAATAATAAAATTTTCCCATTAACTTCGGGATTTTTAAGAGTTCCTTTAAGTGTAATATTTCCTATTGCTTGTCCATCAAATTTTGAGCAAAAACCTTTAAAATAATGATTTAAACTTCTAAGTACTAATTGGTTTAGCCTCGCTTTGAAATCAAAGTTTTGATCTTTACCATTTGGGAAATACCATCCTTTTACAAAAAGAGTGGTATCTTTTTTGTAATTTCCTGTATAAATAAGGTTTGTGTTTACATACAAACCGTCTTTTTCTTTATCCCATGTAGATTTTATGATTAAATCGCCCAGCCTTCCTTTATTAAAACAAACATCCAATACTTTAACATCTGTAATAAAATTGGGCGATTGATACAAATCAACTAATTCAATTTTCCCATCTATTATACCATCAACATCTATATTATTATTGGCAGTTAAAAAGTCGAGTTGTGAAATATTGAAATGATTAAAACTAACTATCATTTTATCATTGGGATTCATAGAGATTTTCCCATCAATCTTTATGGATTGCTTTTCGTCTCCAAACATCAGATTTTGTATTGTAACTTCTTGGTTTTTAAAACTTAAATAGTTTCCTCCATACAAACGCCATGTTGAATCGTTAATAATAATATCGGAGCGTATAATTCGCATGTCTATTAATGGAGCTTTGTCGAAACTGGCATAACCATTAATATTACCTGAGTTTTTTACATTGCTTAATGTGTCTTTCCAATTAAAAGAATAAAATACACTATCACTTTGCACAAGCGAATTAATTTTAAAGTTATCAATTCCCATGCTTTTATTAAAATACAAGCGTTTGCAACCGCTAATTAAATACAATCGCTTTTCATCGGTAGTTCCTTCTAAGTAAAATTTATTAAATACTTGATTGCTAAATGTAATTGTATCAGCATTTCCATGCAATTTAAAATTTGAATAAATTGAATTATAGCTTCCGTTAATTGCAGAATTTTTACTAATTTTTAATTCTGGTATAAACAAACGAGTAAGTATATCTGTATTTTTTAATTTGACATTAAAGTCAAATTGTTGTTCGCTATTAGTGGGCAAAGTATTATTTTCTTTTGATTTCGCGACTGTTATTGAAGGTAAATAGTTATTAATGAATTTGTTTAATACGCTTGGTAAATCTTCAAATCTAAATTTACCATACATATTGGCATCAATATAATCAGAAAGTAAGTCGATTTTTCGCTGTCCTAAAGTGTCGTTGTATGTATTTAGCAACATTTTTTTCATGCTGTAAATTTCTTTTTTTCTTTGATAGGTGGTATTTTCTACTTTTATAGTTCCAACAATGTCATCTGCTTTTTTTCCTGTGAAGTTAAAATTTAGGTGTGTAGAAAGCAATCCCGTAGAATCAAAATCAATCAACTTTAGTTTGTAAAGATTGGCATCGCGAATGGTGGCTGTAAAATCAAAAACAGGTATGTCTGCTGCATAATCTACAACGCCAAGAAAGTTTAAATCAATTTTATCGTCCTGAACGCCCAAAAATCCATTGAATTGATTGTTTGCAATTTCGCCTTTTATAACAATACTGTCGTAAACGTTTCCTTTAAATTCTAAACGATTGATGCCACCAGTCATTTTTACTTTAGCAGTTTTGGCAGTAATTCCAGAGCCTGAAATATCGGCATCTAAATTAAGTTTACCTAATATGTTTGGAGTGTTAAAAAAACTACCTATATTGAATTGATTGGCTGCCAAATGCCCTTTGTATTCTATTTTATTATTGGTTTTGTTTTTCTTGAGTGTTATATCTGTTGAAAAACTACCATTTTGAGTTGCAAAATCGGCATAAGCGTTAAAATCATTATAAAATCCTGTAAAATCTCCTTTTATCATTACATTGCCAAACGATAATAATTCTGCTGGAACTTGAATGTGTTTGTTGTTTTTGCTTGGTAATATAAAGTCTTCAATATCAGCTTTTGTTGTTGTAAATCTATTGACAGATAATCGAATAAAGGTTTCTTCAATATTAGGAAGCCCATTTAGCGAAATAGCTCCTTCAAAGCTGGTAGCATTTCCGTAATTAAACTTAAATTCGCGGAACTTAATATTAGAAACTTTCCCCAGAATTTTCCCTGAAAAAGTAACTAAATTGTCCATATCTTGCATACTACTTACAAAATACCCTAAATCTTTCATGTCTAATTTCGAAGGTCGTATAGTTGATTGCACTTGAACTTTATTCATAAAATCATTCAAATCATCAGGATTGCTATAGGAAAAATTGCAATCCATCGAAAGATTGGTTTTAGGTGTTTCTAAGGATAAATATTTAAAACTGATGTAACCAGGGTAGTAATTAATTCGTGTGGATAAATTAGTAAGTACAAATCCCGATTTATCTTTAAAAGAAAGTTTATTAATATCAATGTTTAGTGTATCATTATTCATTAATAAAGTATCCACTTTAAAATTCATATCAGTAAACATAAGATTATTAAAATCAATACCTTGATTTATAAAATTCATCTTATCTTGATTTTGAAACTTAAAACTTGTATTTTTAATTTCAAAAGTGCGTCCCGATACTTTCCATTGTTTTTTATTAGTGGTAGTAGTGTCTTCTGATTTAAAATAGTTAACTAAAAATTGAAAGTTTGCTACCGAATCGTTCTTGTACTTTACGATAGCAATTTCATTTTTGTCAAAAATAATTTTACTAAATTCTATTTTCTTTTTCAAAAAGGAAAGTTTGCGAATTTTACAATCAATTTGTTTTGTTCTTAGTAATGTATTGTGATATTGATCGTTAATAAAAATATCTTCAAGTATTATATGTAAACTGGGCGAAATTTTGAGTTTAGAGATAGCTATTTCGGTATGCAACTCAGCAGAGAGATGATTGGCTATTTTTTGTGCTATAAAAGTTTGAACTACACTATTTGATAAGATAGCAAGTAGCAACAACGGTAAAATAATTATTACCGAGAAAAAGTATATTAATATTTTACGTGTTTTTTTCTTGATAATTCTTTAGATTTTTGATTATTTGTTAATAAAAAGCAAAAATAACTGAATTTCCTTGTTTTTAAGCAAATCTAAATTATTTTTTTTGATATTTTATGAAAAAAAATAGTTTAAAAGCAGTAATTTTTTTATCATTTCATTAACTTATTGGTTCAATGTATTTTATTAAAGCCAAAACGTATTTTGTCAATAATTTTTAAAAATATGTTTTATCTTTGTTCAAATTTCGAACCAAAATATAGATTTTTAGCTTTAAATTATGGATAAAATAAATAAGTTTTCTGAAAAATATCGTAATTATATTTTTTGGTTTTTTTTGATTGCAGTTTTTTTGATTCTTGATTATCAAACTATTTTATTTTTACGTCCACAAGGCATACATTTTATACGCCAAACAGATTGTCTTTCAATTGTAGCTAACTATTTTAATAATGATTTAAGTTTTTTTCAGCCTCAAGTATTTAATTTACAAAGTACTGATGGTAAAGCTGCTTCTGAATTTCCAATTTTATATTATTTAACAGCTATTTTGTATTATCTATTTAATGAACATGAATTTATATTACGTTTAATAACAATCATTATCGTATCAACGGGTTTCTTTTATCTTTTCAAACTTATATATATACTTCTTCAGGATTTTTTATACGCATTAGGTTTTAGCTTTTTATTTATCTCGTCAACAGTATTACTTTATTACACGAATAATTTTTTACCCGATGCCAGTGCTTTGGGTTTAACACTTATTGGGTGGTATTTCTTTTTTTATTTTATTAAAAACAAAGTTCGTAAAACTTCATTATTATTAAGTTTTGTATTTTTCACTTTAGCTTCTTTGATTAAGATTACTTTTTTTATTAATCCTATTACAGCTGTATTTTCATTAATTATATTCGAGATTTCTAATAAAGTAAGTCTTAAAAGCTTGTTTAAGAAAAATTTTATTTTATTTGTTGTTTTTACTTCCTCAATAATAATAGTTTTAAGCTGGAACTTATATGTAAATTATTATAATAAAATTAACCATAACAATTGTTTTTTAGCTCATTCAATACCTATTTGGGGTATAAGTAAGACTCAAATTATTGAAGTTTGGGGTTACATTGCTGATTACTGGTATTCAAAATATTATTATCAAACTACATTTCATGTTTTTTTATTGATAATTGTTGTTGGAAGTATATTTTTTAAAAAGGCATCAAAAATTATTCTTATTCAATCATTATTATTAACAATTGGAACTGTTTGTTACTTTCTGCTGTTCTACCCACAGTTTAAAGATCACGATTATTATTTTATTACATTAATACCTGCAATAATTTTTTTAGTAATAAATTCATTTATTACTTTAAAAAACAAATTTCCAAAATTGATTAGTAATATTCTAACTAAACTACTTTTAATAACAATATGTATTCTTAGCCTAAATTATGCAAGAGAAAAGTTAGTTCAGCGATATAAAAATACAGATGACAAATTTGCTATTATTGGTTGTAAACTTTCCCATACAAAACATTACTTAGATTCATTAGGTATTTCTAAAAATGCAAAATTTATAATAATTTCAGACTTATCAGTTAATGGTGGATTATACTTTATAAATCGTCAGGGATGGAGTGTTAAGGATACTTCTAAACAGAGTATAGCTACAATAAAAAATTACATAGAAAAAGGTGTTGATTATGTATTATTTACTGAACAGAAATACGTCTTCAGTAATTTTAATGGATTAAAAATAGGTGAAGAAAATGGAAACCTGATTTACAAAATAAAATAGGTAAATTTACTTTTTAACAACTTTTTTCTCAGATTTTGAAACTATAACAAACACATCTTGTTTTTCTTCATTAAAATCAACGGTAATAATATCGTCCTGCACAAGTTTTGTTTTTATAATTTCTTCGGCAACAGCATCTTCTACATACCTTTGAATAGCTCGTTTTAACGGGCGAGCACCAAATTGGGAATCCCAACCTTTTTCTACAATAAAATCTTTGGCTTTGGTAGTAATCACAATCTTAAAGCCTAATTTTTCAATTCTTTCGTAAAGATGAGCCAATTCAATGTCAATTATTTTATGAATAGATTCTCTTTCTAATGGTTCAAAAATAATAATATCGTCAATTCTGTTTAAAAATTCAGGAGCAAAAGACTTTTTTAAGGCATTTTCTATTACACCTTGTGCATAAGTTGCTTTTCCTGAAACTTTTGCCGAAGTATTAAAACCAACACCCTGCCCAAAATCTTTCAATTGGCGAGAACCAATATTAGAAGTCATTATTACTATTGAATTTTTAAAATCAACTTTTCTACCCAAACTATCGGTCAAAACTCCATCGTCAAGTACTTGCAAAAGCAAATGAAAAACATCAGGATGTGCTTTTTCTATTTCATCTAATAAAATAATAGAGTAGGGGCGACGACGAACTTTTTCGGTTAATTGTCCGCCTTCTTCGTAACCTACATAACCAGGAGGTGCTCCAATAAGGCGTGATACAGCAAATTTTTCCATGTATTCGCTCATATCAATTCTTATCAACGCATTTTCGGAATCAAATAAGTATTTCGACAGCACTTTAGCTAAGTACGTTTTACCAACGCCCGTAGGTCCAAGAAATATAAATGTTCCGATGGGTTTGTTTGGATCTTTTAACCCTGCACGGTTACGTCTGATAGCTCTTACCACTTTTTTAATTGCTTCATTCTGACCAATAACAGCACCTTCCAATTCTGTTTCCATTTTAATTAAACGCTCTCCTTCGTTTTGTGCAATGCGTTGTACAGGAACACCAGTCATCATAGCAACTACTTCGGCTACATTATCTTCGGTTACCATTTCTCTATGCAATTGAGAATCTTCTTCCCAGCGTTGTTTAGCTAATTCAAGCTTTTCTGTCAGTTGACGTTCTATATCTCTAAATTTAGCGGCTTCTTCGTATTTTTGGCTTTTTATAGCTTTGTTCTTCTGTGATTTTGTTTCTTCTATTTGGGTTTCAATCTCAATAATGTCAGTAGGAACATTAATATTAGAAATGTGAACTCTTGAACCTGCTTCGTCTAAAGCATCAATGGCTTTATCTGGCAAAAAACGATCGCTCATATAGCGATTGGTAAGATATACACATGCTTTGATAGCTTCGTCGGAGTAAGTAACCAAATGATGGTCTTCGTATTTTATTTTGATATTATTCAAAATTTCGACAGTTTCTTCGGGAGTAGTAGCATCAACCAATACTTTTTGAAATCTTCTTTCCAAAGCACCATCTTTTTCAATGTATTGGCGATATTCGTCCAAAGTAGTTGCTCCAATACATTGAATTTCGCCTCTTGCCAAAGCAGGTTTAAACATATTAGAAGCATCCAATGAACCTGAAGCATTTCCTGCACCAACGATAGTGTGAATTTCATCAATAAAAAGAATAATGTCAGGATTTTTTTCTAATTCGTTCAAAACAGCTTTCATTCGTTCTTCAAATTGCCCGCGATATTTGGTTCCTGCTACCAATGAAGCCAAATCAAGCGTTACCAAGCGTTTGTTAAATAACGCACGTGAAACTTTTCGCTGAACAATTCTTAATGCCAAACCTTCGGCAATGGCAGATTTACCAACACCTGGTTCTCCAATTAATATTGGATTATTTTTTTTTCTGCGGCTTAATATTTGAGCAATTCTTTCTAATTCTTTATTTCTGCCAACGATAGGGTCTAAGCGATTTTCTTCGGCAGCTTTGGTTAAATCTCTTCCAAAATTATCTAAAACAGGAGTTTTCGATTTTATATCGTTCGATTTTTTTTGTGTACTGCCATAGCTTTTACTATCGTCTTCATCTGGGTAGTCTGACGATCCTTCAGGTAACTCATCTTTTGGATTTAATTTTATATCCTCATTCTTAATGCTTTGATTATTTTGCATTTGCTCTTTTAAAGTAGCATAATTAACACCAGATTCGTTCAGTAATTTAGTAACAATATTGTTCTCGTCCTTTAAAATTGCCAACAATAAATGTTCTGTGCCAATAAGGTCGCTTTTGTTCAACTTTGCTTCTAAATAGGTTATTTTTAATGCTTTTTCAGCCTGCTTAACCAATGGTAAGTTTTCAGTTTCCTTAAGCATAGGTTTTATTGCTATTTTAGCAATAGCCAATTCAATATTTCGCTTTAAAGCAGGAATATTCACATCAAGAAAAGCAAGTATTTGTATAGCAATTCCTTCGCCATCTCTAATAATACCAAGCATAAGGTGTTCTATACCAATATAATCGTTGCCCAATCGCATAGCTTCCTCTCTGCTAAACGTTAAAACATCTTTTACTCTTTGCGAAAAATTTGCTTCCATTTTTAATAAAATACTTTACTTTAAATAATTAACAAAAAAACTTCATAAAAGTTTAATGCAATGCACTCTATGTGAGAATTAAACGTAATTTTTATAATTCATTCAAAATTAGTTACTATTACTTAATCTAAATAAGGAAACCGCTTTATTTATTAACAGAAATATGTTAGTAATATGACGAAAAAAATATTTGTTTAATTCCTTAAATATAAGTAATTTCGTAAAGTTTTAAATATACACATAAATAGTTGTTTTTGAACAAATTAGAGATATGGAAGTACAAGAAGGTGAAAAAATTATTAAAGTAAACATTGAGAACCAAATGAAATCGTCCTACATTGATTATTCAATGTCAGTGATTGTTTCAAGGGCTTTACCCGATGTAAGAGATGGATTAAAACCAGTTCATAGAAGAATATTATTTGCGATGTACGATTTAGGAATACTTTCTAATCGTCCATACAAGAAATCAGCCAGAATTGTTGGGGAAGTGTTGGGTAAGTATCATCCACACGGTGATACCTCTGTATATGATGCCATGGTTCGTATGGCTCAAGATTGGTCGTTGCGTTATCCTATGATTGACGGACAAGGTAACTTTGGTTCTATTGACCAAGATCCACCTGCTGCTATGCGTTATACCGAAGCAAGATTGCAAAAAATTGCAGAAGAAGCATTAAGTGATTTAGATAAAGATACGGTTGATTTTCAATTAAATTTTGATGATTCTTTAAAAGAACCATGCGTTTTACCATCACGAATTCCTCAATTATTAATTAATGGAACTTCTGGTATTGCAGTGGGTATGGCTACCAATATGCCTCCACATAATTTAACCGAAGTAATTGAAGGTATTATTGCTTATATTGAAAATAAAGAAATTACTATTCCTGAGTTAATGAAGTTTATTAAAGCACCTGATTTTCCAACAGGAGGTGTTATTTATGGTTATGAAGGCGTTAGAGATGCTTTTGAAACAGGAAGAGGAAGAATTGTTATTAGAGGCGAAGCTACCATTGAAAACGAAGATGGCGGAAAAGAAAGAATTATTGTAACTTCAATTCCATACCAAGTTAATAAGGCTGAAATGATTAAAAAAACAGCTGATTTGGTAAATGAAAAGAAAATTGAAGGTATAAGTGATATTCGCGATGAGTCTGACAGAACAGGCATGCGAATTGTTTATGAAATCAAAAAAGATGCTGTTACTAACGTAGTTCTTAATAAGTTATATCAATATACCGCATTACAATCTTCTTTTAGTGTTAATAACATAGCACTTGTAAAAGGAAGACCGATGATGTTAAATCTCAAAGATTTAATTCATCATTTTGTAGATCATCGCCATGAAGTAGTTATTAGAAGAACTAAATATGACCTTAGTGAAGCCTTAAAAAGAGCCCATATTTTAGAAGGTTTACTCATAGCTTTAGACCATATAGATGAAGTTATTGCATTAATTCGTGCTTCAAAAACAGTAGATGATGCTCGTGCAGGCTTGATGGAGAAATTTGGTTTATCGGATTTGCAGGCAAGAGCTATTGTTGATATGCGTTTACGTAGTTTAGTTGGTCTTGAAAGGGATAAATTAAAAGAAGAATACGCTGAATTGCAAAAAATGATTGAATATTATCAATTATTATTGTCTGATGAAGGTATGAGAATGGAAGTCATCAAGAAAGAATTGATTGAAATCAAAGATAAATATGGCGATAAACCTAAAACAGAAATAGAATATTCGGCTTCTGATTTTAAAATTGAAGACACGATTGCAGATGATGATGTTGTAATTACAATTTCTCACTTAGGTTATATCAAAAGAACACCTTTAAGCGAATATCGTCGCCAGAATAGGGGAGGACGTGGCTCAAAAGGTTCTGACTCAAGAGACGAAGACTTTTTAGAACATTTATTTATTGCATCAATGCATAACTATATGTTGTTCTTTACCGAAAAAGGAAAGTGTTTCTGGATGAGAGTGTTTGAAATTCCTGAAGGTTCTAAAACTTCAAAAGGACGCGCTATTCAAAACCTTATTAATATAGAAAGAGAAGATAAAGTTCGTGCATATATTAATATCAAAAACCTTAAAGATGAGGAATATATAAATAATAATTTCATTATTCTTTGTACAAAAAATGGAATTATTAAAAAAACATCGGTAGCAGCTTACTCACGTCCACGTCAAAATGGTATTAATGCTATAACTATTAGAGAAAACGACGAATTATTAGAAGCTAAATTAACCAATGGTACCAATGAAGTAATGCTTGCATTAAAGTCAGGTAAAGCCATAAGATTTAATGAAGCTAAAGTTCGTCCAATGGGACGAAATGCTGCGGGAGTAAAAGGTATAACACCAGCCAATAGCAAAGACGAAGTAATTGGTATGCTTTGTGTTACAAGTCCTGATGATAATATTTTGGTAGTTTCAGAAAATGGTTATGGAAAACGTTCAAAATTAGACGATTACAGACAAACCAATAGAGGTGGTAAAGGTGTTAAAACCATTAATATTACTGAAAAAACAGGTAGTTTGATTGCTATCAAGAGCGTTTTAGATAACGATGATTTAATGATTATCAATAAATCTGGTTTAATTATACGTTTAGCTATTGCCGAACTCAGGGTAATGGGACGTGCCACACAAGGTGTAAGATTAATTAAATTAAGAGATGATGATGCAATTGCTGCAGTAGCAAAAGTAGTTAACGATGAGGAAGACGAAGAATTATTAGAAGGTGAAGGCTTAGAAATAATAGAAAGCGAAGAAATCGTTGAAACTGGAGGCAGACAAGTTAAAATTCATTCAGAGTTAGATATTGTTGGAGATAACGTTGAAGTAAACGATGAAATTAATGAAATTAAACCTACTGAGGATGACTCCGAATAAAAATTTGGCATCAAATTTGTAAAATCATATAAAAATATAGTACTTTTGAAATTAATAGAATTATTTAAAAACCATAAAAATTAAAAAAATGAAAAAAATCGTTTTATTATTGTTAATGGTAATATCTTTTACCATAATAAATGCCCAAAATGTTAAAGTTCAATCAGCTTTAAGTTATTTAAAAAGCGGAAGATTAGATAAAGCTCTTGAAAATATAGAACCAACTATAACGAATGAAAAAACCATGAACGATCCCAAAACATGGAACTATAGAGGAAATATTTATATTCAAATTGGAGCTTCTCTCGAGCCTAATTATCAAAAACTTGCAACAAACTCAGTTCAAACTGCTTATGATTCTTATCAAAAATCTATAGAATTGGATACAGAAAAAGAATACGAACAACAAAACATGATTGGTTTAAAGGCTTGTTCGGAGCAATTTTACAACAAAGGTGTAGAATTTTTTAATTCAAAAGATTATACCAATGGATTAATTAATTTTGA
>CAYTJB010000005.1:24906-35038 GCA_964437995.1 uncultured Bacteroides sp.
AAAACTATTAAAATCAAGAGTGTATTTGGGGAAAGAGACACTTCGGCTACATATAGTGCAGCTCTTTGTGCAGATTATTCTAATAACAAAGCAAAAGCAAAAGAATACTATGTTTCTTTAGTGAGAAGCAATTTTAATCAGCCTTCAATTTATTCTTCACTTTCAAATCTTTACAAAGAAGATAAGGATACCCTTAAAGCTATTAAAACAATTGAAACAGGAAGAAAAAGATTTCCTAACGATAATAAGTTAATTATAGATGAAGTAAATATTTACTTGTTTACGGGTAATGTGCAAAAAGCTCAGAATGCTTTAAATATAGCTATTGTAAAAGACCCCAATAATGTTTTATTACACTTTGCTATGGGAAATAACTATGAAGCTTCAAAAGATATTGTAAATGCTGAAAAATCATATCAAAAAGCAATTGAGCTAAAACCTGATTATTTTGATGCAATTTATACTTTAGGAGCCCTTTATAATAATAATGCTAAAGAGATTGATGGGAAAGCAAAAGCATTACCTCTAAATGATAAAAAAAATTATGAAGCATTGACGTTGCAAGCAGAAGATTTATTAAAAAAAGCAATGCCATACTTAGAAAAAGCATCTAATATGGAAGCATCAGAAAATGATATTTTTGTTGTATTAAATTCTTTAAAAACGATTTATACACGGTTAAGTAATTTAGAGAAATTAAAAATTGTAAACCAAAGAATTGCTGATTTAAAAGCTGCAACTCCTAAAAAATAAGATTTTTTATTAGAACAATGTTAAAAAGAGAAGTAGTTTTATTTCTCTTTTTACTTTTACATATTCTATTTAACATAATATTAATTATAAGACAATAAAATAATTACAATATATTGATTTTTATTTGATTATATATACATAAATCTGAATAAATAAGAATTTATAGAAAACTTTTAAAGTCTATTAACAATAAATCGTTCAAAAAAAACAATTAATTTATTTAATTAATACAATTCTAATTGTACTTTTGCATCAAATATTTCGATTATGCTAAGGAAATTCTTGTTTTTTTTCAAAAATAAATACATCATTACTTTATTAGTTTTTGCTATATGGATGATTGCTTTAGATAAAAATAATATAATTGCTCAATACAAACTAAGAAATGAATTGAGCAATTTACGAGATAAAAAAGCATATTATCTCAATGAAATTGAAAAAGACCGTAAAGCAACTTACGAACTCAATACTAATATGAAAACCCTCGAAAAATTTGCCCGCGAAAAATATTTACTCAAAAAAGATAATGAAGATATTTTTTTAATCGTAAAAGAGTAATCTTTTGAAGTCCTTTTCTTTGGAAAGGATTTAGGATAGGCTTTTTTTATACAGGATCTACATCTATAACCAGTCTTATTTGCGAATATTTATCAGTTTTCTTAAAATTTTCAATAATATATTTCAGTTGCTCTTTAGCTTGTTTTAAGTTAGCTTCTCGCTCAACTTTTATGAGTATATCTTTCAAATACATGTTTTTAATTTTAGAAACCATCGGAAATTCAGGTCCTAAAACACGTTTATCAAAGGCTTTGCGAAGCGTGGTTGCAAATTCTGTAGCTGCTTTATTTAAAATATCTGATTCTTTGTGCTTTAGTGTTATTTTTATTAACCGAAAATAAGGTGGATATTTGAATGTTTTTCTTTCGCTAATCTGACTATTAAACATTGCTAAATAATCAGTATTAATTACATTCTTAATAATCTCATGATGAGGATTATAGGTTTGTATAATTACCTTTCCCCTCTCCCCTTTTCTGCCTGCACGTCCGCTTACTTGTGCCATCATTTGAAAACTTCGTTCATACGAGCGAAAATCAGGATAGCTTATCATATTATCAGCATTTAATATGCCTACAACGCTCACATTATCAAAGTCTAAACCTTTAGTAACCATTTGTGTGCCAACTAAAATATCAATTTTTCTATCTTCAAAATCAGAGATAATTCTGCGATAAGCATTTTTTGAACGAGTAGTGTCTAAATCCATTCGTTCAATTTTTGCTTCAGGAAAAATAATGGCTAAATCTTCTTCAATTTTCTCAGTACCAAAACCTTTCATCATTATTCCGCTACTTCCACAATCGGGACATTTTTCGGGAATACGTGTAGCATAACCGCAATAATGACACCGCAATTGGTTCTGATGCTTATGATAAATAAGCGTTACATCACAGTTTTTGCATTCTGGCATGTAATGACAGCTATCACATTCTAAGCGTAATGAAAACCCTCTCCTATTTTGAAATAGAATAACTTGTTGCTTTTTTGCCAAAGCATCATCAATATGTTTTATTAATAAAGAAGAAAAATGTGAACGCATCGTTTTCTGACGGGTTTCCATTTTTAAATCGGCAATAAGTATTTCAGGTAACTCCATATTACCATACCTATCGCTAATTTCCACCAATTCATATTTTTGAGTTAAGGCATTAAAATAGCTTTCAACTGCCGGAGTTGCTGAACCTAATATTGTTTTCGCTTCGTGCATTGCAGCCAAATAAATAGCTGCATCACGAGCATTGTAACGTGGTGCAGGATCATATTGTTTGTAAGAACTGTCGTGCTCTTCGTCCACGATTATCAACCCTAAATTATCGAAAGGTAAAAACAATGCAGAACGAGCACCAATTATTATACTATGATTTTCGTTATCAACGCCTTGTGAAGCAAAAATTACGTTGTTCCAAACTTCAACTCTTTGATTTTCGCTATATTTAGAATGGTAAACACCTGCCTTGTTTCCAAAAAACTTCTGTAAACGATTGATTATTTGTGCGGTAAGTGCTATTTCTGGCAATAAGTACAATACTTGTTTGCCTTGTTTGATAGCATCATCAATTAATTTAATGTAAATTTCAGTTTTTCCACTTGAAGTTACACCGTGCAATAATACCACTGATTTCTTTTCAAAACCTTGATTTATTGCATTGTAAGCTGTGAGTTGTTGTTCGCTTAATACAATATCATCCACAGAACTAAACGCATCAGCACCTTCAAGGCGGCTTTGCTCCTTTTCAAAAATTTCAAATACACCTTTTTTTACCAATGATTTTATTTGAGCATCCGAAAAATCAGGATTTTTTAAAAGTTCTGACTTTTTTAGTTCATTGTCAAATGTTTGAAAATAGCCAGTAAATTGTAAAAATGCTTGCAAAACTTGCAATTGACGAAATGCTTTTTTTTCTAACTTATCAAAAATATCATTTAGTGCTTTTTCGTTGGCAAATGCTTCGGAAAGACGTATATAGGTTTCAATTTTTGGCTTATATCTTTCGGTAATTTCTTCTTCGGTAATTATAACACCTTTCTCTATCAATGTTTTAATAAGAGGAATTATTTTTTGCAAACCTGTAATGTCGGTTACTTCGCTTACAGTTAGCGATTCTTTTGAAACCAAAGCTTCGGCAACCAACATTTCGTATTCGTTAAACTGAGAATAATCGCCATCAAAATAAGGATTAATAACAATACGAGATTCGCTGGCTAACTTAAAAGCTGGTGGCAAGGCTGCATTCATTACTTCGCCAATGGTACACATATAATAATTGGCTATCCATTCCCACAATAAAAACTGCTTTTCGTTCACAATAGCTTCGCTATCGAGCACCGAAAGTATATATTTTACAGCATAAGTTGATGGTGGCATTTCATGAATTTGCCTAACCAAAGCGGTGTAAATTTTCTTTTTACCAAATTGTATAACAACTCGTTGCCCTGGTTTTACAGCATCGTTCAAATCAAAAGGAATACGATATGTAAAATATCCAGACAATGGCAACGGTAGCAATACATCAGCAAAAAGAGTTTTTCGTTCCATGTGGTTGATTAATGGTTATTGAGTTAATAAGTTATTGGTTATTAAAATGTAGTATTTTCAATTAAATAATACAATTTTTTTAAATCTTATTTTAATTTTTATATTTATTTCTTTACCTTTTTCTATATACGTTTCTTTGATAATATATTGCTCATCGTCAAAATAAGAAAATATAATTTTATACATTCCCTGCTTTATATTTTCAATTTTGAAATTTCCATCTATATCTGAAGAAACATCGTAAGAATTTAATAAACTTTTTATTTGAATATTTAAAAATTTAAGAGGTTTATTTGTTTCTAAATCAATAACGCAACCTTTAAAAGTAGAAACATCATCAGTTTTCGCTTCTGAAACAGTGTATTCAAGCATTTCACTTTGTTTTTTTTGGTCATTTGCACGAAATGTTCTGCAAGAAAATGATAAGAATAATAATCCAATAAATAAAATGAGAATTTTAGATTTCATGTGTTTATATTTTATTAAATTACTGATTTCGTTAATGTTATAATATTAAGTTTATTAGCAGCATTCAAGTTTCGCCCATGGAATGCCCATGATATATTCATCTCGTTTGGTGTTCTTTAGAACATGGGCATTTCATAATGCAAGAATGATTAAAAATTTTATTCACAACAATAACTAAAAAACTTCTACAACATGATTTTGCTTGTCTCTAAAATCAAATGTATTTCCTTTCTTTTTGCCTTTAATGGCTTCGTAAAAAGGAACTTTAACAGAAACAGCATAATATGTTTCCCCTTCAACCTCAATTTTGCCTAAACTGATTGAAATAAACAATTTTTGGTCATTGGTAATTACCACAGAACCAAAACTAATTTCTTTATTTTCTTTAGAAATATCAATCTTCTTTAAAATGTCAATTTCTTCTAATGCTTTTTCGAGCTGCTGTCCGTACATATCACGTTTGCGTAGTAATTGCATTCTATAGGAATCATAGCGATCTTTTGGCATTCCGTAATCGTTGGCACTTTGCTGTGCATCGTTCATTAAATCTTTTAGATTTGCAACTACTTCATTTTGGTGATTTAAACAAGCTTCGAAAAGTTTTTTCTTTATTTCAAGTTTATTCATATTTTTGATAAAAAATAATTTTGTAATTTTACAAAAAAAACTTCTACAAATATAATAACTAAAATGGTTTTGGACAAAAATATATTTATGGCGGAAGCTATCCGATTGGCAGCAAATAATTTAAAAACAGGCAAAGGTGGTCCTTTTGGGGCTGTAGTTGTTAAAGATGGTAAAATAGTGGGATGTGGCGGAAATAGCGTAACTTCTACTAATGATCCTACTGCACATGCCGAAGTGAATGCTATTCGTGATGCTTGCAAAAACCTAAACACCTTTCAGTTAGACGATTGCGAAATTTATACCAGTTGCGAACCTTGCCCAATGTGCTTGGGAGCTATTTATTGGGCACGCCCTAAAAAAATATATTATGCCTGCACCAAAGCTGATGCTGCAAATGCTGGTTTCGACGATTCTTTTATTTATGAAGAAATCAATATTCCATTACCCAAAAGAAGTATTCCTGCTAATCAAATGATGCAAGAAGATGCTTTAGAGGTATTTAAGAATTGGATAGAAATGGAAAACAAAATAGAATATTAAGTCAGTTTGTTAAGTTTATAAAGTTAAAAGTTTTTAGAAATATTCTAAATTTTATTCGCTAATCGGATTATCCACAATTCCTAATTACAAATCGCCTTCGTCAGTTCCTCCCCCATTCCCATTTTCTACTGTTTTTTTGCGAGCTTTTGGTTTTAAACCTCCATTAATTTTATAGGTAAGTGTTAGGTAAGCAGCTTGCGATTGACGTTTGTTACTCATGGTTGCAGTAAAACCATTTCCATACGCTTCATTGTTCCATTTTTGGGTATTAAATACATCGCTAACCCTAAAACTAATAGAAAATTTTTCTTTGAATAAGTCTTTTTTAATAGCAATGTCGGCAGAATAAGTTTCAAACATTTTTCCTTGTGGTGTTACAATTGGAGCACGATAATTGCCTGATATTTGTATAGAAAAAGTCTTGCCAAAATTCATTGTAGAGTTTAGTTTAGAAGTCCAACTGTAATTATCGGTAGAAATATTGCCATCAATACTATTACCTTCTATTATGGTGCGGAAATAGCTAAAACTTGCATTTATTCGCCACCATTTTACAATTTCTTGTTCCAAAATAAAATCAACGCCATACGAAATTCCTTTTGATAAATTTTGACTTGTCATATTTGAAATTCCTGTAATGGTATCTAAAAAAGCTATACGTTTAATTACATCATTAATCTGACGATAGTATATTGAAGTATAAAAAGAAGTTTTTTCCCAATATTTTGAATGTCCTAATTCAAAAGAATTAATGTATTCTGGTTTTAGATAAGGATTTCCATAACGGAGCACAAGTGGATTAGAATAATCTTTAAATGGGTTTAAATCGTGCATATTTGGGCGATTAACCCTGCGGCTGTAACTTAATTGTAGTTCGTTTTTGCGAGCTAATTTTTTAGAAATATGAACACTTGGGTAAACACTAAAATAATTGTTAGTAAATGATTGCAATTGAGTAAGTTGATCGGCTTTTGTATTGGCATGTTCTAACCTAACACCTAATTGCATCGAAATACTTTCCCATTCTTTTGAAATAGTTCCATAAATTGCATTTATGTTTTCAACATATTTAAAATGATTGCTCGAAAAAATATCATTTACATAAATTTTACTTGTTGTGTCGTACTTTTCAAGACGAAAATCGTTGTCAACATTTCTAAAAATACCTTGATAACCTGTTTCTAATTTCATTTTTTCGCTCAAAGGATGAATGTAATTTATCATTGCATTTCCAACCCAATTATTTCCTTTATCATATTGTTTTTGTAAACTTGGCTGTGTAGCCGATACATTCACATAATTTGATAAATAGTTATTTAAGGTCATATCTGTATTTTCGGAACTTTTTGAGGTGCTATATGAAAAATCAGCTGTAAATTCACGGCTACGTTGTGCAAAAGTTTTTTTATAATTTAATGCAAACATATTTGAATTATCACTTTCGGTTTCTGTGTTATGTTGCTTATAATCATCTCTTTTTGTGTTTTTGTAATCATTAGTATAACTGAATAAATCATGGTTACGTTCACTTCCACCGGTGTTATATTGTCCCATAATTGTAAGTGTATTTTTAGGCGTTATATACCAATCAAAACCGGCTTTAACGGTATTATTGTCCATAATACGCTTCATTTCTGAGTGCTGAGTTGTGTATGAAGATGTATCTCTTAATGTTGCAACTCTATAAGTATCGCCACGACCTTTTCCTTGATTCCACCTACCATCCCATGATGCAAATACATTAAATTTTTCGGTACTGTAATTAAGGTTTATTGAGCTATTATAACGATTATTAGTACCAGCACTTACAGAAGTCATACCATTTAGTCCTTGTGCAGTTTTTTTCTTTAGTCTGATATTTATGATACCCGACATGCCTTCGGGATTATATTTAGCTGATGGGTTGGTAATAATTTCGATAGCTTCGATAGAGCTTGCAGGTATTTGTTCTAATATTGCCTGTCGGCTCATGCCCGAAAGTCTTGAAGGACGACCATCTATTAATATGTTTACATTTGTACTACCTCGTAAACTGACATTACCATCAATATCAACTGTTACAGCAGGAATATTTTGCATTACATCAACAGCCGAACCACCTGCGCTTACTAAATTTTTATCAACATTTATTACTTTTTTATCTAATGAATATTCCATCATGCGCTTTTCGGCAGTAATAGTTACTTCTTCTAAAGTGTTTGAAGATGGAGAAAATTTAATTTGTCCCATTTTCTTTTCTGGCTCTTTAGGATTTACTATTATATTGGGAATAGTTTGACTTTTATATCCTATAAAACTCACTACCAAATAATAGTTTCCAAAAGGAACTTTTTCGATAGTAAACGCACCTTTTTGATTGGTAATTGCACCACCTATCATTACTGAATCTTTGGCTCGATAAACAACTAAATTAGCATATTCCACAGCTTGCAAGGTCTGTTTGTCAACCACAACTCCCGAAACACTTCCTATACCTCCAGCACCTCCATCAGGGCGACCTTGTCCTCTTCCACGTTGGTCTTGAGCTAATAAAAGTTGAGTAAAAAGAATTGTTAGAAATGTTAAAGCTATGAATAGTTTTTTTGTAAACTGCATAAATTTTTATTTTTTGGTTTTAGCAATAATGGTTTGCAAAAGTATAAGTTTTTATCAATAAAATTGCTTGGTTTTTGCTATAAAGGTTCTGTGTTAAAATTCTTTTTTTTATTAATAATGTTAGTTTTTGTTTTGTTGGAACTCTCTTTTGTCATGCTGACGAAGGAAGCATCTCATTAAATATGAATATTTTATTAATTGAGATTCCTCACTATCGTTCGGAATGACAAAATAGTAATGCTACTAAATTTATATAGTTTTCTTGCAGTTACTATTTAAGTTTAACCTTATTTTGACAACATAGTTCTGCAAAACTTGCGGTAATTCATAAAAAAAAGCGACCAAAGAAGTTTCTTTTAATCGCTTTTTTATAAATTAAATAGTTAGTTTATTTAACCGGAACATTTTTTAATGTTTCTACTAAGAAATCCCAAAATTTAGTTACACTTGCAATGTTTACTTTTTCGTCTGGAGAGTGTGGAAAACGAATGGTAGGACCAAACGAAATCATATCCCAATTAGGATAAACGCCACCTAATAAACCGCATTCTAAACCTGCATGAATAGCGTAAATTTTAGGTACTTTACCAAATTGATTATTATAAATATCAAGCATTTTCTTTAAAATAGGTGAATCAGGGTTTGGTTTCCAACCTGGGTATTGTCCATCAAAAATAATTTCGGCGCCAGCTAAGTGGAAAACAGATTGCATTTGGCTTTCTAAATCAGATTTTGCAGAGTCAACAGAGCTACGCAATAAGCAAAGTGCTGTTGCAATACCATTTTTGATTTGAATAATTGCCAAATTATTAGAAGTTTCAACCAAACCTTCCATTGCATTACTCATGCGAACAACGCCATTAGGGCAAGCGTAAATAGCATCAATAAACGTTTTTTGACATTTTGTATCCATTACTTTCGATGGCATATCAGCTGTTGTTGCATTCATCTTTAAATCAGGTTCTACAGCCGAAAGTTCTTTTTTAACAATGGTTTCAAATTCTTTTAATTTGGCTAAGAATGCATCTTTTTTAGCCGTAGGAATAGTAACAATGGCAAACGATTCACGAGGAATTGCATTGCGTAAACTTCCGCCATTTAAAGTTGCAATGTGTAAACCAAATTCATTGGCAGCTTCTTTCAAAAAGCGGTTCATAATTTTATTGGCATTGCCTCTTCCTAAGTGAATATCTACGCCAGAATGTCCGCCTTTTAAGCCTGTAATGTTTAATTTATATGCAATACTTCCTGCAGCAACATCCACTTCATTGTATTTATACGTAATATTTCCGTTGGTACCACCAGCACAGCCAATGTACAATTCGCCTTCGTCTTCCGAATCGAGGTTCATTAAAATATCGCCTTTCAAATAGCCTGGTCGTAAGCCAAAAGCACCTGTCATGCCAGTTTCTTCGTCAATGGTAAACAATGCTTCAACCATACCGTGTTGTAAATCTTTTGCTTCTAATATTGCCATTGTAGCTGCTACGCCCATTCCATTATCAGCACCTAATGTAGTACCATTGGCTTTTACCCATTCGCCATCAATAAGCGTTTCGATAGGGTCTTTTTCAAAATCATGTGTTTTATCACTGTTTTTTTGAGGTACCATATCTAAGTGTCCTTGCAAAACAACACCTTTGCGATTTTCCATACCTGGAGTTGCAGGTTTGCGGATAATTACATTGCCAACAGGGTCAACTACAGTTTCTAATCCAAGATCTTCGCCAAATTTTTTCATAAAAGCTATACATGCAGCTTCATGTCCTGATGGACGAGGGATTTGTGTAAGGCTGTAAAAATGTTTCCAAATTGCTTTTGGTTCAAGATTTAAAATTTCTTTGCTCATTTTCTATATTTATTTATTGTTAATACAGTAATTATTTAAAGAGCAAAGTTAATAATTTATTGATTTGTGGTAATTTTTTTTTACATTTTTAAATTAATGAATGCCAGCTATATTCTCTAAAAAGATAAATTTGTTTATGAAAATAGGTAGCATAAATATTCAACCGAACCTCCCTTCTCCTTTTAGAAAAAAGCCTGTCCCGA
>CAYTJB010000006.1:0-3748 GCA_964437995.1 uncultured Bacteroides sp.
CATGTATGATAAAAGCACTTATTTTCGATTGGGGCGATACAGTAATGCGGGATTTCCCTGAACTAAAAACGCCCATGTTTACTTGGGAACATGTTGAGTACATACCTGATGTAGAGCAAGCATTAGCTGCTTTAAAAGGTAAGTTTACGATGGTAATTGCCACCAATGCAGGACAATCGGATACGGCAGCTATGATTAAAGCCTTGCAAAGAGTTGGTGCTGATAAATATTTTCATTATTTCTTTTCGTCTAAAGATTTAGGGTTTGAAAAGCCCGATGTTCGCTTTTTTACTACCATAGCTCAAACAATTAATATCAAACCCGAAGATTGTGTAATGATAGGAAATTTATACGAGAAAGACATAATAGGAGCAAAGGATGCAGGAATGAAAACTATTTTATTTGATGAAAAATCAAGTAAATTGGCGTTTCCAAAAGCGGATAGGCTTATTGATTCGATGAAATTATTGGTAGATGCTGTAAGGAGATTAAGAAAGATAAGAAATAGTCTTGTTTAGTGATTTACAATAATAGCTTCACTTTAAGTGGAACTATAAATAAAAAGTTGTATTTGAATTCATCAATTATTTACCGTTAACTGATTCATTTCAACCGTTAACTTAATATAATTAAAAAAAAATAATTTTGATTTATCTTTGTTATTCCTTATAAAAGGAAATGAGCACACAAATATTAATGAATAAAAAACAAATTATATGAAAAAAATTACTCTGTTCTTCTTAATGGTTTGCGTATCAAATTTATACGCTCAAAATCAGATGCTATTAAATCAATTATCTATGATTGATGCTTATTCGCAAATTCCTGTTGGGCAAAATATTCCTTTTAGTATTGAAGCAGAATTTATCAATAATGGTGCTTTTACACAAAACAATATAAGGCTTCATGTAAAGGAATTAACCTCACAAATTGAGCATGTTTCAAATATTCCAATTAGTTTAGCCGTAGGAAATACAGATACGATAAAAATTGATTCAATATTTTTGCCTACGGCACCAGGAGATTACTATATTGTTTCATGGTTAAGTAGCGATTCTCTTCCTCAAGTCCTTTACAATGACACTTTTAAGATTACTATTAATAACAATAATGTTTTTGCAAGAGATAATAATACATATACTGGCTCAAGATGGCTTGGTGCAACAAATGGTTTGAGTAACCCATACATAGCTACAAATCTTTATCAGGTAAAACAACCTGCTTATGCAACTGGAGTTAATTTCGTGGTTGATTCTACAACTAAACCAGGTTCAAAGGTAAAAGCTCGTTTGTTTCAATCTTTTGGAGCTTTAGGGGGGATAAGAGTTATTGTTGCTGAATCTGCAAGTTATTACATTACAGCATCAGATATTCCAACTACAACTGGTATTAATCCACCTTCAATATCAATATCTTTTCTTTCATCTCCTTATCTATTATTATTTCCGGATTCATTGTATTATGTGAGTATTTTGGTTTATGGACAAACTGATACTGTTAAAATAGCTACGGATAACACAAGTATTCCACAAGATGCACAAACATCTCCATATTTTGATCCTTCTCAGAATAATTGGTATATTTGGGGACAAGGAAACGTTCCTGCAATGATGATACGATTAAATACTATAACAGCAACTTCTTCAATTCCTAAATTTATTGCTACATCACTAACTTTATATCCAAATCCAGCAACAAATATATTAAATATGGATTTTGGAGGATGGGAAGAAAATGAGACAAGTGTTTCTATGTTTTCTATTACAGGTTTGGAAGTATTAAATGTTAATGCAAAGATATTTGATAAAAAATTATTACAAATAGATGTATCTTCTCTATCAAAAGGGATGTATTTTATCCAAATTAAAAACGACAAACAATCTATTATAAAGAAATTTATAAAAGAATAAACATTATTCAACTCAATTGCAAAACCCACTAAAGGTTAAAACTTAGTGGGTTTTTTTATTCCTTAAATTATCGTAATTTTGCAATTCAATATCATTACAATTTTATGTTAGAATCAAAATTATGTCAAGCTGTTATTAAAGCTGTACAAGCCTTGTATGAATTGCAATTAGCCGAAAAAGATATTACGTTGCAAAAAACCCGCAAAGAATTTGAAGGCGATTTTACCGTTGCCGTTTTTCTTTTTGTGCGTGCATCCAAAAAATCACCTGAAATTACTGCTGCTGAAATTGGGCAATATATTAAAGATAATATAACAGAAGTTGTTGATTTTAATGTTATCAAAGGCTTTTTAAACTTGCAAATCAGCAAACAATATTGGTTAAATTTCTTAAATAATCATCAAAACGAAGCTAATTATGGTTTTAGTAAAACCGAAGAAAATGAAGTAGTAATGATAGAGTATTCTTCGCCAAACACTAACAAACCTTTACATTTAGGGCATGTTCGCAATAACTTATTAGGCTGGTCGGTGGCAGAGATATTAAAAGCCAACGACAAAAATGTAGTAAAAGTGAATTTGGTAAACGATAGAGGAATTCATATCTGCAAATCAATGTTGGCATGGCAAAAGTGGGGAAATGGCGAAACACCGACAACATCGGGCTTAAAAGGCGACCATTTAGCAGGAAAATACTATGTTCTATTTGATAAACATTATCGTGCCGAAGTGGCTGAAATGATTGAAAACGGAACAGACAAAGAAATTGCCGAAAAACAAGCTCCTTTAATGTTAGCAGCCCAAGAAATGTTACGCAAATGGGAAGCTAAGGACGATGCAACTATTCATTTATGGGAAACCATGAATACATGGGTTTACGAAGGCTTTGAACAAACCTATCGCCGTATGGGCATTGATTTCGATAAAACCTATTACGAATCTTCCACTTATTTATTGGGAAAATCAATTGTTGAAAAAGGATTAGCAGACAATAAGCTCATTCGCAAGGCTGACCAATCAGTTTGGGCTGATTTAACAGCAGAAGGTTTGGATGAGAAATTATTGCTTCGTGCCGATGGAACTTCGGTGTATATGACGCAAGACCTTGGCACTGCTCATCTTCGTTATGATGAATATCAAGCAAAGCAAATGATTTATGTAGTTGGAAACGAACAAAATTATCATTTTGATGTATTGAAATTGGTTTTACACAAATTAGGCTACAATTGGGCTGATAGCATTCATCATTTATCTTATGGCATGGTGGAATTGCCTGCTGGCAAAATGAAATCGAGAGAAGGAACGGTAGTAGATGCCGACGATTTGATAGATGAAATGGAAAAAACCGCTTACGAAAAAGCATTGGAGTTAGGCAAAATAGATGATTTTGAAAGCGAAGAAGCCAAGCAATTGTATTATACCATTGCGATGGGAGCTTTAAAATATTTTATTTTAAAAGTTGATCCACAAAAAAACATGCTTTTCAACCCTACAGAATCTATTGATTTTAATGGGCATACAGGACCGTTTATCCAATATACACATGCTCGTATCAAGTCATTGCTGAAGAAAGCTTCAGATGATGTATGCAAAATAACTGATACTGTTGAAATATTACCCAAAGAGAAAGATATTATTCGTTTATTGCACGAATATCCTTCAGTTATAAAAATTGCCGGCGAAAATAGAAGTCCTGCTTTGATTGCTAATTACGTTTTCGATTTAGCCAAGGAATACAATGGTTTTTATCAGGAAATAAACATATTGAAAGAAGAAAATGACGATTTGCGTAATTTCCGCTTAGTTTTATCTATATTTACCGCCAATACTATTAAATCG
>CAYTJB010000006.1:3758-11474 GCA_964437995.1 uncultured Bacteroides sp.
ATCGGCAATGAGATTGCTTGGAATTGATGTTCCTGAGAAAATGTAAGATAATTAGGAATGATAACCTTACTAAATATACGAAAGAAGTAAATAATCTTCAATTTACCAATCACTAATTACTAATTTACTTTATCAAACTCAAGCCTTCCAAAGCCGAAGCATCATTGGGTTTGTTCATCAAAACTTTGTTAAACAAAACCTTAGCTTCGCGTGTTTTTTGTAAAAAATAATCGCACCAAGCATACATTATCATTGTATCGTAATCAAAAGGATAGAGATTAGCTAATGTTTCATAGTATTTAACGGCTGCCATATAGTTTTTCTTTCCGTAAAGAATTAAGCCTATTCTATAATTAGCGGTGTAGTTTTTAGGGTCAATTTTTAAAATTTCTACATATTGTGTTTTTACTTGTTCCCAATTTCCCAATGCAGCAGCAGGATTTACGTATCCCAATTTAGCTTCGATAGATAATGGCATCAATTTTATCGCTTTTTGGTAATAAGCAGTGGATTCGGTAAATAAGCCCGACATATAGGTTAACCAGCCCAAACGTAAATTAATTTCATAAGATTTTTCGTCATATACTTTTTTTAATACTTCTATTGCTTTAGGATATTCAGCTTTAGATTCAGAAAGATGACTTGCTGCAAATGCATCTTGAATTTCCTTATAGTTTTGTGCAAAACTGTAATTTGTAATAAATAAAGCGATTACGCCAACTAAGATTGATCTTTTTAAAGTTTCCATTTTATTCCTCCTATTATGGTATTATTTTGATAATTTATTGTTTTTAAAATACTTGTCTGTTGATTTTGATATGTTATATAATTACTTTCTCGGTTTAAAAATTGATACCTCAAAGATAATTCTATTTTTGAAGATAGCGAATAGATAAATGAAATTCCTGCTTTCAAATTTATTTTATCAGCAATATTATACACTATAAACGCATTTTTTTCATTATAATTTGCTAAGTTGCCTAAAGTAACAGAGACTTCAGTCCATAGTTTTGGAAATAATTTTAATCCAAGCATTTGGTCAAAAATAAAACGATTTTCTTTACTACTACCTTGTCCTTGACCTCCTGATTTTTTCTGATAAAAATAAACCAAACTTGTGTTGGTGTATAAATTAAGATTTCCAAAAGGGAAATAGCTTATTGATGCTCCACCTTGAATTTGTTTTGCTGAGTTTAGGTTAGAATAAGTTCCGAATAAACTTAACGAAAATCTTTTGTATTCTTTCGAAATAGCTAATGATACTACATAATTATTTACGTTTAAAGTAGTTGGAAAAAATGTTCCGATAAATGTAGCTGTATCATATTGATACATCAAACTATTTGCACTTACATGAATAAAATGAAATGCTGGTGTTAGTTTTAAACCCATTTTTAGCTGAATGTCGCTATTGATATAATATTCATTTTGTGTTAATGTATAATTACAAACACTATCAAAATTCTGATAATTACCAACACTATCCCATTTCTGAATACTGATTATTTTTCGTTTTTCAATATCAATATGACTAAATCCATGATAAATACTTAAAAAAGGTGATAATTCATGTTTTAAGCCGACATGTCCATACAAAACATTGTTATTCATATCATTTTCGCCATAAATATTGGTTGTGTCATCAATATCAATGCCAGCATTTTTAGAAATATTGTTACTTAACGAAATGCCACCTTCTACATAAACATTACTTAAAAACTTTGTTTTATAACCTATTTTTTCTTTTAAATCTTCTGTCATTTTGTTAGTTATGTAATTGGCATCGGTAATACGTCCCGAAAAAACATAACTATAATACAAATATTCCAGTTCACTTGGGTCGTCAGAATTATATACCAATGCTTTTTCTAAATGGTGGGTAGCCATGCGATAATTTCCTAATTCGTAATAGGCAACACCAATACGAAAACGTAAGAAAAAATAATCTGTTTTATTTTTTATAGCTTCTTCTCCCACATAAATAAGTCTTTTGTATTGCTTGTTTTGAAATAGTTCCAACGTTTTTTGCTCTATATTTTCGGTTATTTCTTGTGCGAAGCTACAGTAATTTAGCAGCAACAAAATTATTGTAATAGTTATTTTAAAATTTTTTATAAACATCATTCGTTTTAAATTATTCTTTGTTCTTTATAATTCTTTGAGCAACAAAGCTTGTATTACCTTGTACAGCTGTTAGTTGGTCAATATGGTTATTTTTTATTAAAATAGTAAACAGTAATTGATTGGTAATTATTTTCCCAATTTTTAATGTTGTTTTTGATTCCAATTCTATATCGCTATTTGTAAAATCATCTTTTTTAGATATATAACTCATCTGAAATTTTGATTTCATAAAAATATAGAAAGGTGCAATAAAGTCCTGAGCAATTAAAATAAGCTTATTTGCAGTAAT
This sequence comes from uncultured Bacteroides sp., assembly GCA_964437995.1. Lineage (GTDB taxonomy): Bacteria > Bacteroidota > Bacteroidia > Bacteroidales > JACABE01 > JACABE01. The sequence goes on from CAYTJB010000006.1 coordinate 6,172, forward strand.
ATGCAACGGATAATTGTCTTCGATAACTAAATCTTTATAAAAACCATTCATTACCTTGTAGTTAGCCAAATAGAAATAATATAGCAATGTTTTTTTGCTGCCTTCGTAATGGGTAAAATAATGAAAACTACCATCGTTATAAAAATAGGCTTTAGCTCCAGTGGTTTCGCAATATATTAAGGATTGATTATAAATATCACTTTGCACTTCCCAATTGTATTCCTTTGGCTTCTTACTTTTCTCAGTTTGAACGCTAAAAACAATTCGTTGTCCGGGAATAAAATGATAGGCTTCATATAAAGATTTATTTTTTTCAATATTCAGAATGATATCATTTTCCTTTGGTTTTTTATAAGATTGTAATTCATATTTTCCATTATTATGTAAGATGTAGTGTCCTAAAGGGTAATCTAATGTTTTAGAACCAATATGAGGCGTTGCCTGCAACTGAAAGTGAATATGAGGCTGCGGTGATCTACCCGAATTTCCGCTATAAGCAATAATATCACTTTTTTTTACATAATCGCCAACATTTACCTTGAAACTTTCTTTTTTAATATGACATATCTTACTGAACAACAAATCGGTATGGCGAATTATTATTGTGTTTCCCCAATTTTCTTCAGTATTTACGTCTCCAATATTGTTGTCATCTATATTATCATGAATTAGCTCTACCCATCCATTTGCAGGAGCTATAATTGGCTTGTTATAGCAATAATAATCAGAGCAGGTTAAACCTGTTCCTGTGAACATTTTATTAGTTTCGTCAGCAATTTCAAAATCCCAAGCGTGTTTCCATTCGGCTTTGTGTGTAATTTTTCCATTATGTGCTTGTGTAACTTTCCATTCGCCCCAAAAAGGTAATGAAATGGGAATAATGGATGAATTGCGAAATCTTCCTAAATTGTTTTTTTGAGAATATAAGTTTTTTTCTGGCGAAAACTGCTGAATACTAACAATTTCAGGTTTTAAATAAAAACGTTCTCTATATTTAAGAATGTATAAAAACAGAAGTACCACAAAATTAAATGGTAACGAGAATATTGAAAGTTGGTACATTGAAAGTACAGCATTTGTACTCGAAAGAATGATTGAAATTACAGGTACAAGCAACAAAACCCATAAAAAAGAATATTTAGACGAAACAATAAAAAAACCACCAATGGCAATGGCTGTAAGAATGTAGTTGAATCCTATATAACCATAACTAAGCTCGGTAATATTACCCCCAATTATTTGATAAAAAATATAAGCAGAACCAAATCCAAAAACAGATAGCAAAAATGCAATTCGTGAATAAATTAGTAAGCCTAATGCAACCAACAAACCTGCAACTAAATGATATTGAAAGAAAATAGCTCCTAACGAACGGAAATATATAATTATATAATCAGGCAGGTTCAAATTATTAAACCATTCGTAAATATTTACTAAAGTAAACCCACCTAAAGTGTACATTTCGTTCAACGAAAATATACCTCTTTCGCTAATGGTAAGCGATGTAAATTGTCGGGTTGCTAAGGTTACCATCCAAATAACAAGTAAAAAAGAAATGCTTAAATATGGCAAACCATATTTGCCAACAACGCCTTCTAAAGAAACAGTAATTAGCAATGTGAGCAATGCAGCAAAAAACAAAATCATAAAAAACTGCATATTGGGCTCGTAATAAACGCCCAATCCTAATGCAACCAACAAACTATTAAAGCCATAATAACCTGAACTAATATTTTGTCGATTAAATCCAATTAAATAAGCAGCTGTATTAGAAATAGTTACGGCAATTACACCGCTTAAGCCTGCATAAAAATCAAAAAAAGTAACAATCACTAAAAGACAGGCAAATATCACATTTTTTGAAAAGAAAATTTGCGAATAGCTATTTAGCAAACTACTGATATAATGAGGAAATAACGTTTTTAGTTTCTGCATATATGAATTCAGTTTGTAAAGTCAAAAAAGTTTAAAGTTTGTAAAGTTATTTATTTTATTTCCTACAAAAGTAATTTTTTTTTGAATATTTAGCCTGCAATATTAGCAAAACTTAACAATTACAATGTTATAAAATTCTGATAAAAAGTTATAAGATTATTAAGAATATTGCTAAAATAAATGTTGTAAAAAATCATACAGAAACTATAGACGTTTAAAAAACGTAATCCCTTCGAGTAGCGATAAAAATAATGCTACTAATTAAAAAATAATTCTTATTTTTGATGAGAATTTTAATACAGATTAATATTTATAGACAAACTGCCATTATGCGAAATTTTACGAAACCCAAATCAACCAATAAAATATACAAAACAATTTTAACTTTGCTATTTACAGCGTTTCTTCAACTTGCATTTGGACAAACTCAAAATCCGCTTGACACAATTACGGCACTTGAAGCATCGCAGCGTATTGGACAACAAGTAATTGTAAAAGGGAAAGTAATAAGCACGTTTTATGCAACCAACAGCAATGGGAAACCTACATTTTTAAACCTTGATAAAGATTTTCCAAATAACCCAATAGTTGTTATTATTTTTGAAAATGAGCTTAAAAAACTAAACATAAATGCACAAATTTATAAAGGGAAAACGGTTATTGTAAAAGGGAAAATGGAATTATACAGAGATGAAGAAAAACCAAACAAAAATAAACCTAACATAAAAATATACAGTATAGATCAAATAAAAATAGTAAACTGACAATAAGCAAAATTTATACATAATCATATACAACTATTTAAGATATAATAGCTTGTGTAATAAAAAGCAAAAAATGGAAATAAGGATAGAAAACAGAAAAATATCAGTTGAAGAATACCAATCAACAAGAAAAACAACAGGATGGGCTATGCTTGATGATGTTGTTGTTTCAAAAGGACTTGAAAATGACCTTCATTCTGTTTGTATTTTTGATAGCAATAAGCTTATTGGCATTGGAAGGGTGGTTGGAGATGGAGCTATATACTTTTATATTCAAGATATTATTGTAATTCCCGAATACAAAGGAAAAGGTATAGGTAAACTAATAATGAATAATATTGAAACCTATTTAATTAACAATACAAACAATAATTCATTTGTTGGATTAATGGCAGCAGAAGGAGTTCACGCATTTTATTATAAATTTGGATATGCTGAACGAGCCGAAAGCAAACCAGGTATGTTTAAAATGATAAAAAATAAATTTTTATTACGTGTTTTGTCTAATAAAAAAACTTGCATTTATAAATAGAATTTAAAAATAAAAATAAAAAAAACGATTTTTTATCACTATATTTGTAAAATCAAAATTTAAGTTTTTGATTTCTGCTTATCGTTAAGATAGTTTAGTATTAATTTTTATAAAATACTTATGCGAAATCTAAATCATTTTTATTTAAAACTATTAAAACGAATTATTTCTGTAACGGTAATTACATGTCTATTTTTCAGCTATTTATATTCTCAACCTTGTAGCAATCCACCAATAGCACAGTTTACGGCAAGTCCTGATAGCAATTGCTCGAGCCAAATTGTTTCTTTTACAAATATGTCTGTTGGTATTGGGCTAACCTATCAATGGTATTTTAGAGATGGAGCCAATTACAATGACATATCTGATATTTCAGCTAATCCATCACATAATTTTTATGCAGCTATTGGTACAACCTATCAAACTTTTGATGTAATGCTTAAAGTAACAGATCAAGATGGTTGTTTTGATACAATTTCTCATCCAATAGTTATAAAACAAAGCCCTTTTGTTGATTTTATGGAAGTTGGAAATTTTAGGCGTTGCGAAAATGTAGTTGCTACAATTAGCGACACTGCAAAGATTTACAATTATTCTGACATTCCAAACATTTTGTCTTATCAAATAGATTGGGGCGATGGAGGAGGATTTGTTCCAATAACTGCACCATTTACAAATACTGCATACATATCACATGTTTATAATGCAGTAAATAATTATCCTATTACAATTATAGCATTGGGTAACAATGGTTGTTACACTACCTTTAGAGATACTTTTAAAATTATTACCATTCCTCTTCCTGAGTTTTCTTCATTACCATTTAGTTCGGGCTGTGCTCCTTTTTCTGTATTTACAGTTAATAATAGCTCTGGTATTACATCAAACACAATTACTTATGTAGATTGGGGTGATAATATTATAGATACTTTACCAATTGGAACTTTACCAGGTGGCACTTTATGGCATACTTATGTTAATACTACATGCCTAAATGGATTGCAACTACCTTATACGATAATGCTTACTACCCAAAACGAATGTGGAGCTCCTTTTAAAAGTTATGGTCCAGTTAGTGTTTTTGCCCCACCCCAAGCTCAAGTGGATATTGTTGATGATTCTGTTTGTGTTGGTAATCCTGCTATATTCTTAAATCAAACCATCCCAAACTTTTGTGCAGCAAACCCCCGCACACTTTATACATGGGATTTTGGGGATTCAACCTCAGCAACAGTATGGGCAACAATGCTCAACCCTGCTCCTGGTATAACACATATTTATAATTATCCTGGAGTTTTTACGGTTATTTTAAAAGCTGAGAACAATTCTTTGCCTTCTACAGGACATCCAGGTTGTGGGAGTACTTTAGACTCAATATTAGTTTATGTTTTTGAGGTGTATGCCGAATTTACTTTTGATACCGTTTGCTTAAATAGTCCTACACAGTTTACTGATTTATCAACGGTTTCGGGTGGAACTATTACTTCATGGTTTTGGGATTTTGGAGATGGCGGCACTTCCTCACTACAAAACCCCCAACATACATACACTACTCAAGGACAATATACTGTTACACTTTTTGTAACCGATAGTTTGGGTTGTACAGATGTTATAACTCACAATATTCTTGTTGATTCTTTGCCTAAGGCTAATTTTCTTTATTCAAATACTTGTTTTGGAGATACTACTTTTTTTAGCAATTTATCAATACCAAATTCCGATAGCATAACTGCATTTTATTGGAATTTTGGCGATGGAACTATAGATAGTATTCATAACAATCCTTTTCATATTTTTCAAACATCAGGAAATCACAATGTTACATTAACTATTTATAATAGTAAAGGCTGTCAAAATGATACCATAATAAATGTAATTGTTCATCCAAACCCAATTGCATCATTTATTACAGATACTGTTTGTTCTGGTTATCAGAAAAATTTTATCAATAATTCAACAACAACGGGTGGTGCAATTTCAACTTATTTTTGGACATTTGGTGATGGAATTGGAACCTGTGTACACCCTGATACTACTTATACTTATGCTGGGAATGGTACATATTTGGTTAA
>CAYTJB010000006.1:11484-25592 GCA_964437995.1 uncultured Bacteroides sp.
TACATCAAGAAGTCTTTTTTTTGGCACACTTCCTATTGCTAATTTTACTTTTGATACTGTTTGTTTTGGCACACCCACAAATTTTACGAATACTACAAACGACCAGGGTGTTCCCATTGCTTCTTTTTCTTGGAGTTTTGGAGATGGTGCAAATTCTACGTTTCAGCATCCTGCACATATATTTAATAGTTTTTTACCTTTTAATGTGTTGCTAATAGCTACCAATATAAATGGTTGTATTGATTCTGTTATCCATAGAATTGCTTTTGATACTTTACCAAATCCATTTTTTGCAGCTACAAATACTTGCATTGGAGATACTACTTTTTTTACTGATTTATCAACTTATACAACCAACCCAATAATTTCTCGAATTTGGAATTTTGGTGATGGAAATACAGATACGGTTCAAAACCCTTATCATATCTATCAAAATTCTGGAACTTATAATGTAACACTTACTGTAACTAATAGTATTGGATGTGTGAATGATACTACAATTACAGTTAATGTTTGGGCATTACCTACTCCTTCTTTTATTGTTACAACGCCTTGTAAAGGGCAGACGGCAAATTTTTCTCCAATAACGGCAACTCCTTTATACACCTCTTGGAATTGGACGTTTGGAGATGGAAGCATTGATAGTATTCAATACCCTGCTCATGTTTATGCTACAAGTGGCAATTATAACGTTCAACTCTTGGTTTCAGATATTCATGGATGTAGGGGAGATAGCACTATGGCTGTTTTTGTAAGCCCTTTGCCTATTGCAAATTTTATTTTTGACACTGCTTGTTCAGGCTCTGCTATTCATTTTACTGATGTTTCTGTTGATTCTGGGTATGCAATTACTACTTGGAATTGGAATTTTGGCGATTTATCTTTGTCAAATATTGCAAATCCTTCACACATTTATATAAACCCCAATTTGTATAGCGTTAATTTGCATGTTACTAATATATATGGATGCGTTGATTCTGTTAATCATACAATAAAAGTTGATACTAATTCGGTAGCAGCTTTTACCTCAAATATTGTAACTATTGGATCTCCAACAGTCTTTAATACTATTCCAAATCCAAGTTTACCTCCCATTACTGCTTGGAGCTGGAATTTTGATGATGGAAATACATCTAATATTAATAATCCAACACATGTTTATGCTACAACTGATACTTTTCATGTTATATTATCTGTTACTAATATTCATGGATGTATTGATACTGTTGTTCAAAATGTTATAGTATATTCTTTATTAAATTTAAGTTTTTCTGTAAATCAAGTTTGTTTGGGCGATAGTTCGCATTTTTTTGATAATTCTTCCAGCCCTGGTGGTGCAATTACAAATTGGTATTGGAATTTTGGCGATGGCGATACAATTAATGCTCATAATCCTGTACACAAATATGCTGCTGCTGGAAATTATACTGTGTGGATTACGGTTACTGATATTAACGGAAATAGAGATAGCCTTTCGCATATTGCCGTAGTAAAACCTAATCCTATAGCTGTATTTTATTCAGATACAGTTTGCGCTGACGATACTACTCATTTTTCAAATATTTCTACTACGCTTGGTGCTACTATTAATTCATGGAATTGGAATTTTGGTGATGGAAGTTTAGCTTCAACTCTACAAAATTCGAAGCATAAATACCCTACAGTTGCTACTATTACAAATTACAATGTAAGATTAATAATTACTGATAGCGTTGGTTGTAAGGATACTGCAATTAATCAACAGATAATTTACCCGCCTGTGCTGGCAGAATTTATTACTGATACAGTTTGTAGCAACTTCCCTGTTCAAGTAACAGATATTTCGCAAAGTGCTTATGGTAATATTACAGCTTGGAATTGGAATTTTGGAAATGGAAGTGGGACAAGTAATGTTCAAAATCCTAATTATACTTACCCGAGTTCATTAAATGATACATCATACAATGTAAGACTAATTGCTACAGATATATTGGGTTGTAAAGACACTATTTTTCATCCATTATTGGTTCATCCATTGCCTATTGCAAATTTTAAATCTGATACAAGTTGTTTGAATTTTCCTACACATTTTACTGATTCTTCTTTTAGTTTAGGAGGTGCGTTATCTTTATGGAACTGGAACTTTGGCGGAACAGGAGTTTCTACTTTGCAAAATCCATCATTTACATTTTTAAGCCCCGGTAGTTTTAACACAACACTTTCAGTAACAGATGTAAATGGATGTATTAATTCTACTACAATTCCCATAGTAGTTGATTCAATTCCTGAAGTTAATTTTACATTTCACGGTAATTGTGCAATTGGATTGATGAATTTTACTGATATTTCGCTTTCTCATGGGAGTATTAATAATTCATGGGAATGGGATTTTGGAGATTCTTATTTTGCGTTTGCACAAAATCCAATACATTATTATACTTCTATGGATACTTTTAACGTAATACTTACTGTTGGCAATGCAAATGGGTGTCATGGTATTCTAAATAAGCAAGTATATGTTACACCTCCAATGACTTATGATTTTGTTGCTGATACAGTTTGTTACGGCTATACTACTCATTTTACCGATAGTTTTTTAGTTCAAACATCACAAATTGCCACATGGTCATGGGATTTTGGCGATGGTTTTTCGTCAACCTTGCACAATCCTTCGCATTTATATGCTTTTGCCGGAACTTACAATGTTTCTTTAACCGTGCTTGATACCAATGCTTGTTCGGAAACAATTCATCATTATGTTTTAGTGAACGTAAAACCCATTGTTAATTTTACTAATACTTCGGTTTGTGCGGGCGATTCAACTATTTTTACTGACAATACTGTTTCGGCAGCACCTATAATTTCTTATTTATGGAATTTTGGTGATGGATATACATCAACCTTGCCTAATCCCTCACATTTGTACAATGCTTCAGGAAACTACAATGTAAAATTGATGGTTGTAAATGCCAATGGTTGTTCTGATTCAATTACAAAAAACATTTTAGTAAATGTGAAACAAGTAGCCAATTTTAGTGTTGAAAACGTTTGTTTTGGCTTCCCTGTAGTTATAACAGATTCTTCTTTTAATGCTTTAAGTTCAATAAGTTCGTGGCTTTGGAAGTTTGGCGATGGTGATAGTTTGTTTATTCCTAATCCAACATTTTATTTGCCAACTATTTCTCACATATATAGTACTGCGGGGAACTATACTGTTAGCTTAAAGATTAGCTATAATACTTGTTCTGACACTTTGTCTAAAAATGTACTCATATATAATGCTCCGCTTGCTGGATTTATTTCCCCTAACAAATGCGTAGGAGATACTACATTTTTCACAGATACTACCTTAACATTTGGCTATCCCATTGTTAATTGGACATGGAATTTTGGCGATGGCGGAAGTAGCAATCTTCAAAATCCAAATCACGTTTATGCTCAAGCTGGTACTTATGCTGTCATTTTAACTGTTGTAGATTCAAGAGGTTGTTCAAATACGATAAATAAAAATATAGTTGTTTATGGTCAACCTATTGCTAATTTTACTTATTCTCAAACGTGTTTTCACGATAGCACACATTTTTCCGATTTATCTCTTGGCAATGGTGCACTTATAAATAATTGGAACTGGAAATACGGAGATGTTTCAATGAATGGAACTTCACAAACCCCAACACATTACTATAATAACCAGGGAAGTTTCAATGTGCAATTAATTGTAAGAAACACAAGGGGATGTATTGATACTTTAGTTCAAGCAATAAGCATTGATTCTTTACCGAAAGCTAATTTTACCTCAAATATTGTTTGTAAAGGTATGCAAACATTTTTTACCAACACTTCAATAGATCAAGGAAGTTTTAATAATTCATGGAAATGGAATTTTGGTGATGGTATAGGAACAAGTACTTTGCAAAATCCATTTTATACCTATCAAAATCATGGTGTTTTTATTGCCAAATTATTAGTAAGCAATCAAAAGGGATGCAAAGACTCTATTACACACGCTGTACAGGTTGATACCATTCCATTTGTAGGATTTACAGTTGATTCGGCTTGTTTGGGACTTCCTACGCATTTTACCAATACTTCTCATTCTTTTGGGAATTTAGCCTTGAGTTATTCATGGGACTTTGGTGATAATACTACGTTATCATCGCTTCAAAATCCAATACATACTTATGCAATTCCAAACAATTATGTGGTTTCCCTTACAGCTACTGACGCTCACAGTTGTTCTAATTCTATCTTAAAAACTGTAGTAGTCCATAATTTGCCAATTGCTGGTTTTACGGCTAATGTTGTGCAGTTTCCATTTATTACTAATTTTACAAATACATCGGTTGGAAATCCTGCTACTGTAAGTAATTGGAATTGGAATTTTGGCGATGGAGTAGGAAGTAGTATTTTACAAAATCCTTCTTACAACTTTACTGCTGCTGATACTTTTAATACTCGCTTAATTGTTACAGATACAAATGGTTGCAAAGATACCGTAATTCATCCAGTTATTGTTTATTCTCCTTTTATACATGCTGATTTTGGCTATTCGGCAACTTGCGAAAAGACTTTTACTTTTTTCACTGATAGTTCGGCTATTGGTGCTGGTAATGTTATTTTAAGTTGGCATTGGAATTTTGGCGATGCTTCTACTTCAATTCTACAAAATCCTCAACATCAATATCTAAATGCAGGAACTTATAATGTTAAGCTAATCGTTGTAGGCACAAATGTTACCGATTCAATAGTGAAAACAGTGGTAATTTACCCAAGACCTCATGCTGATTTTGATAATACGGCTGTTTGCTTTGGCGTAAGTAAAACTTTTACCAATTTATCAACGGTGCAAAATGGAAATATTATCATTTGGAATTGGGATTTTGGAAATGGAAATACTGCTAATACAATGAATCCAAGTACAATTTATAATGCGTTTGGCAATTATAATGTGCTCTTAAGTGTTGCTACTGATATGGGTTGTTCTGATACAATTACAAAAATTGTTAAGATAAATCCTTTACCAGTTATTAGTTTTACGCCAGATATTACCGAAGGTTGTGTTCCTGTTTTTGTTAATTTTACGAGCACTGCTACTGTAGATTCAGGAATTATAAGTTCTTGGAGTTGGGATTTTGGCGATGGAAATATTGTTATAGGAAATACGAATTTGATAGGACACAATTTTAACAATTCGGGCAGTTATAATATTTCGCTTAAAGCTACTTCAAATGCTGGTTGTGATAATACGCTTATGGTACCAAACATGGTTGTAGCGCATCCTAATCCCGAGGCAATTTTTACTGTAACCCCTCCTATTACTACTATTTTATATCCAAGTATATTATTTACTGATAATTCTATTGAGGCTACTAAATGGAATTGGTATTTTGGCGATGGAGATTCTTCGCTTGCTCAATCACCTACACATATTTACAATCAAAGTGGTATTTATTTCCCTTTGCTTAGGGTTACAACTGACTTTGGTTGTACTGACGAATCTACAATGAAAGTAGAGATTATGAAAGTAGCTACTTTTTTTATTCCAAATGCATTTACGCCTAATAACGATGGTTATAATGATGTTTTTATGCCTAAAAGTGTTGATTTTAGCCAAGGGAAATATGAATTTATGATTTTTAATCGCTGGGGTGAAATGGTATTTTACACCAACGATTACAACACTGGATGGAATGGAAGCTACAATGGCAATGCCAATATTTGCTACGATGGTGTTTATGTTTGGAAAATAAATTATACCGATGCGTTGGGACGCTCTCAAATGGAAATAGGGCGTGTAACTTTAATTAAATAAAAATCCTATCCTAAATGGAAAACAATCAAAAAATTATCGAAACATTTAAAGCAGCAAAAAAACCACTTAAAACTGGCGAAGTAGCTGAAATGTCAGGAATTGATAAAAAAGAAGTTGAGAAACTAATTAAAAAAATGACTATTGAAGGTAAATTGTATTTGCCTACAAAGTGCTTTTATCACACAAATCAAGATTATAAGGTATATATGCCAAAAATAGTTGGTAGAAAGTAAATTTTCCCCTTATTATTATTGAGATACAGAAAAGTTTATTGAAATTCGTTTCAATAAACTTTTTTGTTATGAAAAAAACTAAGAAAAAACGATGTTGGGCATGTGGAAGTTTGGAAGTTATAAAATGGGGGAAAAAAAGGATCAAGCAAAAAATTATTTGAAATGGTATTTGTTTTTCAAAAGTAATGAAAAATAAGTTTTTTTAGCCATGTAGGATACCAATAATAACAAAAGGAGGAAACCATAAAGCATCCTCCTTATTATTGTACATCCATAAAGTTTATTGCTGATGGGTTGCTCTCCAGCAGAGCCCATGTCCTCTTAACTTTACGCTCTAAAAATAATACTTATTTTTGATAAAATTACCAACTATTTTTGGCATCGTTACCGATTATAATAAGTTTTTATCTTATTTGTACTTATCTTCTTTTAAAATTTTTATTGTTGCTTTTTCTTCATCTGTAAGTAGCTCTTTGTACGAGTCGAGACGTTTTCCATCTTTTATTCCAACCACAAATACATCATTCTTTTTGTTTTCAGCACTCAATTTTTTTACTCTTTCATTAGCTTCAGTATATTTTTTATACGATCCAACAGAGTATCTATACACAATACCATTATAATCCTCTCTCACAGCATCATTAATTTTATACAATTTTTGTATAAAGGCAGTATTTACTTTGTATGAAGAGGAATAAACCTGAACTTTAAATTCATAATTTGATGAATTAACAGGAGTAGTTACTTTTGTATTAACTTCTGGTAATTTTTTTAAAGATGCGTTTTTTTCATCTGCCAAAAGTTCTTTGTACGAATCGAGGCGTTTATTATCTCTTATCCCAACTACAAAAGCATCAGCAATACCATATTCTGCTTTTACTTTTTTTACTTTCTCAAGAGCTTCGGTATATTTTTTTAACGACCCAACAGAATACCTATAGTAAACACCATTATAATCCTCTCTAATTGGTTCGGTAATATTATGTTTTTCTTTAAGGATATTAACGCCTCTTGATTTAGAAGCAAATATTTGAACTTTGTACTCATATTTTGGAGTAGCATCAACAACTACTTTTTTTACAACTGCTTTTGGCAAAGTATCGACATTTTCTTTTTTAGCTTCTATTGGAATAGGAATTGTTTTCTTTTCAGGTTCTTTTACAACTTTAGGTTCTTTTTTGATTTTTAAAGCATTTTTTTGAGCTTTATATTCACTACAACTAACAAATACTGCAGGATTTTTATGAAAATTAAATTTAAAAGTTAAACCTATTGAAGTATATGAATAGGCATCGTATTTTATACCACCTTTTTTTGCATCAACACCATCAGAATTAACAATATTCCATTGGTTTTCAATATTAATTTCAACTCTTTTACCAAGTTTAAAACTTGCACCTAAACCAAAAGGAACAGCTACTTCCGTTTCCCATTCTTGACTGGCTCCAACAACAGAACTCTTAAAAGCAGTATTTGCAATAATTTTGTCATCAGAAATTTGTTTTAATAGACTTCTATATTGTATAAGACCAATTCCACCTATAAAATAAAGATTTAACTTTTTGCACGGATTATTACCATAAAACAAACCTGTTAAGCTTATTGTAGTATTCAAACGATACGAATAAAAGTCAGATTCAAAATAATAATTATATGAAGACTTACTTCCCGAAAGTTGCCCACCGGTAAATTCGCCTCTTAATTCAAAAACAGAACTTAGACGCTTCCCAATATATGCGCCATATCCAACTCTTGCTCTAAAATCATCTTTTAAATTAGTTTCAACATCTCCCCAAAACATTGTCGCTCCACCATTTGCATTTATTGACCAGTTATCTAAGATTTTTCCTTTTCTAACGTTTTGGCTCAAAACATTAAATTGCAATCCGAAAAGCACAACTATAGTAAGTAAAATTATTTTCTTCATGGTATTGTATCTATTTGGTTAAAGTTTTTTTTGTAAAATTACAATAAAAATTAAATTAAAAAAGCAAATATATTCTTTTTTCATTTATAAAAAGAAATAAAAATAATCAAAAGCAACTAAATTTTACTGTTTAAATTATATGCGTTGATAATTTTTGTTACTAATTTATGGCGAATAATATCTTTTTCATCTAAAAAAACAAAAGATAATTCATTTACATTTTGTAATATTTTTGTTGCTTGTATCAATCCCGAAGCTTGGTTGCGAGGCAAGTCTATTTGAGTAATATCGCCTGTAACAATAAATTTTGCCGATTTTCCCATTCTTGTCAAAAACATTTTCAACTGACCTTCGGTAGCATTTTGGGCTTCGTCTAAAATAACAAAGGCATGGTCGAGCGTTCTGCCTCTCATAAATGCTAAAGGTGCTATTTCTATAGTTCCATCTTCCCAATAAGATAAAAGTTTTTGAGCAGGAATCATATCACGAAGTGCATCGTACAATGGTTGCAAGTAAGGATCTAATTTATCTTTCAAATCACCTGGCAAAAAGCCAAGATTTTCGCCTGCCTCTACAGCCGGTCTGGTTAAAATTATTCGCCTGATTTCTTTATTTTTTAGTGCTCTAACTGCTAATGCAACAGCAGTATATGTTTTGCCAGTTCCAGCAGGTCCTATCGCAAATACCAAATCATTTTTATTGCAGGCTTCTACCATATTTATTTGATTGGGTGTTTTGGCTTTTATAATCAGACCATTTCTTCCATGTACTAATATATCATTGTTTTGCTCTTTACTTAGGAAATAATCTCCATTTTCCATTATTTCCATAATATCATTTTCGTTTATTTTTCCAAATTTCTCAAAATGGGTAAGCATTAATTCAAATTTCTCCACAAAATTTGAAATTTCTTCATCTTCGCCAATTATTTTTATTTCTTCGCCTCTTGAAATTATTTTAACTTTTGAAAAAATATGTTTTAATAATTCAAGATTTTTATTGTTAACTCCAAGTATATCAACTGGATTTGTAAATTCTAACGTGATAGTTCTTTCGCTCATTATTTTTATATAGAAAAATGAAATTAAAAATTCAAAATTATTAAAAAATCATTTCAATTGCAGATAAATTATTAATTTTGGCAAGAAATTCAATTTATTAAAATGCCAATAATTACACTAACGAGCGATTGGGGTTTAAAAGACCATTACCTTGCTGTGGTTAAAGCTACTATATATTCCCAGTTACCTGATGTAAATATTGTAGATATTTCGCACATAATACCACAATATGATATTGTTCAAGCATCATTTATTTTAAAAAATGCTTATTCATATTTTCCGAAAGGAAGTATTCATATAATAGGTATAAATACCGTAGCTTCTATTGAAACGCCTCATGTGGGTATATATGCTGATGGACATTACTTTATAGGTGCTGATAATGGTATATTTTCATTGATTTTTGATAAAAAACCCGAAAAGATTATAGAATTAGAAATAACTCAAGATACCGATTATTTTACATTTTCAACCAAAGATGTATTTGCTAAAGCGGCTTGTTATATTGCTAAAGGTGGAAAATTAGAAGATTTAGGAAATGTAAAAGACCATCTTTTGGTAAGAAATTCTTTAAATCCAATCATTAATAAAAATTCCATTTCAGGAAATATTGTATATGTTGATGTGTATGAAAATGTTATAACCAATATTTCGGAAGCTGATTTTAAAAAAGTTCAAAAAGGAAGGGCTTTTCAAATTGAAGTCAGGAAAAATATTATTACCAAATTAAGCAAATCCTATCACGATGTTCCCGAAGGCGAATTGCTTGCTTTATTTGGTTCTAATGGCACCTTACAAATTGCATTGAACACCAACAAAGCTAAGAGTTTACTTGGGTTTAATTACGGAGATGTAATTACTATTACTTTTTTATAAACTGTTTTTATTAGCAAAATTAGTCTGTATCTTAATTATTGTTAAGACGCTTTATTATTCGTTGAAAAATCTTAATTTCGCAAGCTATAATTTAAAATCATCCTTATTATGTTTACACTATTTAAAAAGGAAGTCAGTAATTTTTTAAACTCATTAATTGGGTTTATTGTAATTATTGTTTTTTTATTAATCAATGGATTATTTTTATGGGTGCTTCCAACAGATTCTAATATACTTGATTACGGATTTGCTGGATTAGACGGACTTTTTATGATTGCACCTTTTGTTTTTTTATTCTTAATACCAGCTATTACAATGCGTTCGTTTGCTGATGAAAAAAAGAGTGGAACCATCGAAATTTTGCTTACCAAACCATTAACTGATTTGCAAATAATACTTGCTAAATTTTTTGCAAGCGTAGTATTAGTTGTTTTTTCGCTACTACCTACATTTATCTATTTTTATTCAGTATATCATTTAGGGTTGCCTGTTGGCAATATTGATATGGGCGGAACTTGGGGATCATATATTGGATTGTTATTATTAGGTGCTTCGTTTGCAGCTATTGGGCTTTTTAGTTCTTCAATTACAGATAATCAAATTGTTTCATTTATTATTTCAGTTTTTTTATGTGGAGCTATTTACATTGGGTTTGATCTTATTTATTCGCTCGAATTGTTCGGAAAATTTGATTTACTTATTAAATCATTGGGCATTAGCCATCATTATTCCTCTATCAGCAGAGGCGTTATTGATACCAGAGATTTAATTTATTATTTAAGCATCATTACTTTGTTTATTTTACTAACAAAACTTTCGCTTCAAAGTCGCAAATGGTAAAACTTATGGAAAAAAAGAAAAGAAATTTAAAACGCAATAATATCACTCAAATAGCTTATAGCTTGATAATTATTGTTTTACTCAATATTATTGGTGGTTTCGTATATACTCGTTTTGATTTAACTGCCGAAAAAAGATATTCGCTTTCGCCAGCTACCAAAGCTCTTTTAAAGCAATTAGATGATATTGTGTACTTTAAGATTTATTTAGATGGCGATTTTCCTGCAAGTTTCAAACGGCTAAGTAACTCAACTAAGGAAATGTTAGACGAATTCAGAGCATATAGTAGTAATATTCAATACGAATTTATTGACCCTAACGCAATTACCGACAAACAGCAAAGAAATGATATGTATAAGTTGTTGGTTGAAAAGGGAATACAACCTACAAATTTGCAAGTAAAGCAAAAAGGTGGCTCTGCACAACAAATTATATTCCCTGGTGCCGAAGTAACGTACAAAACTCAAACAATGCCCTTACAACTACTTATCAATCAAATGGGTATTGAATCTGAAAACGTTTTAAACAATTCAATTCAAGCATTAGAATACAATATTTCAAATGTTATCAGAAAATTAAGTATTAGAACTAAACCCAAAATTGCAATAATTGAAGGACATGGCGAATTGAATAATTACGAAATGTATGATATAACATCTGCACTTTCAGAATATTATCAGGTTGAACGTGTTAAAATAGATGAGAAAGTTAACAAACTTACCAATAGAGTTGTTTCTGATACTGCTGCAACTAAAATTTATAACATCTACAAGGCAATTATTATCGCCAAGCCCGATTCTGCTTTTAGCGAAAAAGACAAATTTATTATTGACCAATATATAATGTATGGAGGTAAGGTCCTATGGTTAATTGACCCAGTATTTGCAAGCATGGATAGTTTAAAGGGTACTTCTCAAACGGTTGGTATTACTAATGAAATTAATCTTGCTGACCAGCTGTTTCGCTATGGTGTAAGGCTAAATACTAATTTAATGATGGATATCTCAGCATTACCAATACCAATTGTTACAGGTAAAGTTGGAAATCAGCCACAAACAAGCTTTTTACCTTGGTATTATTTCCCAATTATTACTCCTACGGCTAATCATCCAATTGTAAAAAATGTAAATGCTATCAAAACTGAGTTTGTAAGTAGCATTGATACAATTGATAATGGTATAAAAAAGACAATTTTATTAACATCATCTAAGTATTCAAGGCTAATTAATACACCTGTAATTATCGATTTAGGAATTCTTAGAAAAGAACCCGAAGAAAGGCTTTTCAACAAACCATTTCAGCCAATTGCCGTATTATTGGAAGGAGAATTTGAATCTAATTTTTTAAACAGAATTACTTCGGAAATCGCACAAAGCGAAAATATGGGATTTTTAGGAAAAAGCAAGCCTACCAGTATGATTGTTGTTTCTGATGGAGATATTATAAAAAGTCAATTCCATTATTCAAAAGGGTTTCCAATGCCTTTAGGTTACGACCAATATACCAAACAAATGTTTGGCAATAAAGAATTTATACTCAATTGCATGAATTATCTTTGCGATGATTCTGGATTAATAACAGTACGATCTCGTGAATTAAAGTTGAGAATGTTAGACAAAACCATAATTGAAAAATCAAAAATTAAATGGCAACTTATTAATACTGTTTTGCCAGTTGTACTCATCATTATTTTTGGGTTTTTGATGACATTTATGCGGAAACGCCGTTATACAAAATAAGTTCATAAAATTTACCAATCACTAATCACTAAAAAATATGCATAAAAACAAATATATCTTATTAATAACAATAGCACTTGCTATAGTTGCATTGATATTTATTCTAAAAAGTTCAAAAACTACGATTAAAGATGATTTTGCAGTTGAAGATGTTGCCAGTATCACCAAAATATTTATGAGTGATAAACAAAACAATAAAGTAACAATCAATCGGTTAGATGAACAAAATTGGCAAGTAAATGATAAATATCCTGCTCGTGTAGATGGGATGGCTACATTGCTGGAAACAATTTCAAAGCTACGTGTAAAAGAGCCCGTTTCAAGAGCTGGAAGAAACACTATTATAAAATGGTTAGCAGAAAAAAGCGTAAAAATCGAAATCTATCAAACTGTTTATCGCATTGATTTATTCAATAAAATAAAACTATTTCCACACGAAAAACTTACAAAAGTATATTATGTTGGCGACGAAACCCAAGATAATCAAGGAACATTTATGCTATTAGAAGAATCCGAAGATCCATTTATTGTATATCTACCTGGTTTTAGAGGATATTTGTCGCCACGCTATACTGCTTTAGAGAGCGATTGGCGTAAAAGAGTTATTTTTGAGCTAAAAATTGGAGATATAAAGTCTGTAAAAATAGAGTATCCTGCAGCTACTGAATCTTCTTTTGAAATTTCTCGTTTCAATAAGAATTTTGAAATAAAATTATTATCATCTAATACTATAATGAACGACTTTGATACATCAAAAGTAGTTCAACTTATGGGTTCTTTTGCCAGTTTAGCATTTGAATCTTTTCTTAATGATTTTAAAAAAAGCGATATAGACTCTGTTATTTCACGTAAGCCGATGGCAATAATAACAGTTACAGACATTGCAGGAAAAACTACTTCACTTAAAGCTTTTTTGAAATTAGCCGAATTTGGAACTGTTGATGAAGTTACAAAAGAGCCTGTAACCATTGATAGAGACCGTTTTTATGGATTGATAAATAACGATAAAGATTTTGTTTTACTTCAATATTATATTTATAACACTATTTTACAACCCGTTTCATATTTTAGAATAAATGTTGATAAAAAATTAAAAGATAAATAAATAAAATTTCGAATTAACTTATTTTTAATTTACATTTGCACAATAATTAAATAGAAAAATTTTAACCCATGAGATTTATAGTACAAAGCCCATTGTTATTGAAGAATTTACAAACCATAAGTGGTGTGTTAAGTTCAAATACTACTTTACCAATACTCGAAAATTTTTTATTTGAGTTAAAAGAAGGAAAATTAGTAGTAACTGCCTCTGATTTAGAAACTACAATGACTGTAAATATTCCTTTGGATAATGAAACCTCAGGAGATTCAGAAGATGGTTCAATTGCAATTCCTGCAAAAAAATTATTAGAATCATTAAAAACATTTCCTGATATTCCATTGATGTTCAATATTGATACAAAAACCAATGGAATTGAAATTTCGGCAGGCGAAGGTAAATATAAATTAAGTGGGCAAAATGGAGAAGAATTTCCTCAAATTCCTGTTTATTTTGTAATCTATACAAATCAAAATGCAAAAACTTCTTTGCGTCTTTTTCCCCTCCTTTCCTCAAGGGAGGGGTCAGGGGTGGGTTTA
>CAYTJB010000006.1:25602-31210 GCA_964437995.1 uncultured Bacteroides sp.
TTATTTGCTTCAGGAAACGATGAATTACGCCCAGTTATGTTAGGCGTTTTTTGTGAATTAACACCCGATGATATAACCTTTGTAGCAACAGATGCTCACAAATTGGCAAGATACAGAAGAACAGACGTTAAAGCCGAAAGTTCAGCTTCTTTCATTCTTCCTAAAAAACCATTGAACCAACTAAAAAATTCACTTACCAATAAAGATATTCCTGTTAAAATAGAATACAACCAACGCAATGCTTTCTTTTCTTTTGAAAACATCGAATTGGTTTGTCGTTTAATTGATGGTAAATATCCTAATTATGAAGCAGTTATCCCTAAAGAAAATCCAAATAAATTAATTATCGACAGAGTTTCTTTCTTAAATTCTATTCGTCGTGTAGCTATATTTGCTAATCAATCAACGCATCAAGTTCGTTTAAAAATAAGTGGTCAAGAATTATTTATAACTGCCGAAGATATTGATTATTCAAACGAAGCAAAAGAAAGATTAGCTTGTACTTACGATGGAGAAGCAATGGAAATAGGTTTCAATTCTAAATTTTTGCAAGAAATGTTGAATAATATTGATAGTGAAATGATTACTATCGAAATGTCGCAACCCAACAGAGCTGGTATTCTTGTTCCTGTAGATAACGAAAACAAAGATGAAGACATTTTAATGTTGGTAATGCCTGTAATGCTTAATCAATAAGAATAAACTTTATATATATATATTGTTTTGCTTAACTTAGAAGGTCGTTTTTAACGATACTAATGAGTTAAGCAAATTTTTTATTAACTAAAATAATTAATAATATGGATAATTTTAAAAGAAATATAGAAGTTATCAAACAAAACAATGCCAGTTTGTATGGCAAAGATTTTTTATTAACATGGGAAAAATCTTCAGCAGAATTAGAAATGCTTTTGCATGTAGCAGAGGCATTGAAAAATCTGAATAATGACAATATATCAACCAAATGTTTTGATACAGGATTAGCAGTTTCGCAATTTAGAGATAATTCAACACGTACACGTTTTTCTTTTGCTTCGGCAGCTAATATGTTGGGATTAACAGTTCAAGATTTAGATGAAGGTAAATCGCAAATTGCTCATGGCGAAACAGTTAGAGAAACCTCTAATATGATTTCTTTTTTGACAGAAATTATTGGTATTCGTGATGATATGTATTTGGGAGCTGGACACACTTATATGAAAGAAGTTGCAAATTCGTTGGAAGATGGTTTTAACGAAGGAGTTCTTCCACAACGTCCTGCTGTGGTTAATTTACAATGCGATATTGATCATCCTACACAAAGTATGGCTGATTTATTACATCTTAAAAACTATTTTGGCTCGTTAGAAAATTTAAAAGGAAAGAAAATTGCGATGACTTGGGCTTATTCCCCAAGCTATGGCAAACCTCTTTCTGTACCTCAAGGAATTATTGGTTTAATGACTCGCTATGGAATGGAAGTAGAATTAGCTCATCCCGAAGGTTATGGACTAATACCAGAAGTAATTGATGTTGCAGGCAAAAATGCAAAACAAAGTGGCGGAAGTTTTAAAGTAGTAAATTCGATGGAAGAAGCCTTTAAAAATGCTGATATCGTTTATCCAAAAAGCTGGGCACCTTATTCGGTAATGCAAACTCGTACTAAATTATTGTATACTAATGATAAAGACGGTTTGAAGGACTTAGAAAAAGCATGTTTGACCAACAATGCCAAATTTAAAAATTGGGAATGTGATGCCCAAAAAATGAAACTAACTAAAAATGGCGAAGCATTGTATATGCACTGCTTACCTGCCGATATTTCAGGTGTTTCATGCACCGAAGGCGAAGTAGCTAAAGATGTTTTTGATAAATATCGTATAGAAACATACAAAGAAGCAGGTTTTAAACCATATATTATTGCAGCTATGATGCTTACCAGTCGTTTTAAAGACCCTGCAACATTGCTTAACTTTATGAAAGAGAGAAATACAAAAAGGGTACAAGGAATTTAACCAATGAATTTATTCTATATCAAAAGCCGTTTTATTATATTGTAAGACGGCTTTTTCAATTTTCTTTTATGAATTTTCATTTTTTTTGTAATGTGGTCAAAAATGATGTTTTTTACAAAATAATTTTGTAATTTTGAACTTCAGTAAGATGTAATATTTGGCGATTTTGTAAGTGAGTTTTTTATGATATGGTTCTATCCAATAAAGAATTTGGATAATTCAGCCAAAAATTAATAAAATAATTGAAGTATAAAATTATATTAGAATGAAACAGTGGTACGAAATATTATTCGAAAACTATGGTTTACAGTACGATAACGAGAATTTTACTCAAGGTACAATAGGGGAGTGTAATTTTATAGAACAAGAAATAGAGTTTAATAAATCGTTAAGGATTTTAGACATAGGTTGTGGAACTGGTCGTCATTCCATCGAATTAGCAAAACGTGGCTACAATATCACAGGTATTGATTTATCAGATTCTTTATTAAAAAGAGCTAAGGAAAAAGCAACATCACAAAATTTAATAATTGATTTTCAGAAACATGATGCAAGAAACTTGCCTTTTTTTAATGAATTTGATTTGGTAATAATGATTTGTGAAGGAGCTTTTCCATTGATGGAAACCGATGAAATGAATTATCAAATTCTTCAAAATGCTGCGAAAGCTCTTTCAAGTAAAGGAAAGCTTATTTTTACTACTTTAAATGGTTTGTTTCCTTTATTTCATTCGGTAAAAGATTTTCTTGCTTCAACAACAGAAAAAGGGAATGCCACTTATGACAAAAATTCTTTTAACTTAATGACATTTAGAGATGAGAATATTACATCTGTAGAAGACGATTTTGGTAATAAAAAGGAGTTGCATTGTAACGAAAGGTATTACGTGCCAAGCGAAATAACGTGGTTGCTAAAATCATTAGATTTTAGCAAAATAGATATTTATGGTGCTACACTTGGTAATTTTAGCAGAAATGATAAATTAACAACCGAGGATTTTGAAATGCTTGTCATTGCACAAAAGTACTAACGATTATGATTAATAAATACTTCGGTAGCACCTACTCCGTATTTCGACATGGATGCATCAAAATAATGTAGATTATCATAGGTTTTTAATATTTTAATTATTTCATTTTTTAGCACATTAGCACCAACGCCGTGAATAAATATTAACTTTTGTGTTTTATTTACAAAAGCTGATTCTAAGCATTTTACAAAATAATCTAATTGAATTTTAAGCATTTCAGCATTGCTGAGTAAGTAGTAATCTTCTACCAATTCGCCAATATGTAAATCTATTTCGGCAGTAGAAGAATTCAATAAATGGTTATCTAAAATAGTTTCAGATTTAAGTTGACTTGCTTTTTTATGTTGAATTTCTGGCACATCTTTATCAGAAAATTTTATAAACTTTGATTGGTTGGTAGGAATTTCTGTCATTCTTCCTAATGTTAATACCAACGCTTTTTCTTGTAAAAAAGAAGTGTTGATATAATTTTCTTCTTTATAAAAACGGCTGGGTTTTATTTTAAAATCAGCATTCATAGGAGTTAACAATCTATCTTTTAGCTCAGCATGAAACAAAATTTGCACATTGCCCGAACTCCACGATTCTAAATCTTCTCTTTCGATGGTAGTAATTACTTTTTTGCTTTCGGGAGCTAATACATCATAATCCATACCATAAAATTTATCATCATCATTGAAAAGTGTAAAATTAAAAAGTGTATGAAACTCTGAATGATTGATAAGATAAACATCAATATTTCCTGTTAGAAGCCAGCGTTGGTCGTGGGGCACAAAAGCCAGATAGATACCCGCAACTTGATTGCTGCTACCATAAGATTTTTGTAAAGCCGATTTACCATCCTCTTCCACATCTTCATCATCAGTTTGAACGAGATTTGGATTTACATTATATTCTGTATTAAATAAGCGAGCTGCTGCTGAACTCTCATCAATTTTTAATAATTCAGATGCCAATGTTGGAACTTCAAAGCCTTCTTCTATGGCAACATTTACCATAGTTGAACTGAGTATTTTGGTAATAATTCCACCACCACTTGTATTTAAAAATTTTACTTTATCGCCAGTTTTGAAGTTCATTTTATACGGTTTATTATATTGTTTTATATGAAGTTTTTCAGCAAAAATAGTGTTTTCCTTGCTATTTTAATAAAAATTCTTAGAATAGATAATTGAATTCCTTTGCAATTGTAATAGAATAGCCTTACACACAAAAAAATTTAAATTAATGTAACTTTTTTGTATTTGACTTCGTCATAAAGAAAAACACAAACATAATTTCATGAAAGCAACAACACTTATTTTGGTTTTTTCGGGATTAATAAGCTTAAACAGATGTTCTTCTGATGTAAAAATTGGGTTACCCAAATTTTCAATAGATAAAAATTTGAACTTAAAAGAATTTTTGAAACCGAAATCAGAAAATATAAAAGATACATTATCAACTTCTTCATTTTTTTTACCAATTTATTAAGCTTTATAGAGTTTTTAACTCGTAAAACTTACGTTTTATATCGGCGTTTTTAAATCAATATACTATCTGTAATTAAAGCTATCTTCTTTAAGGTAGCTTTTTTATTAATTTTATAGAGGAATAGTCTTATTTTGTTGATAAAATAAATGCAATATTATTGCGTTTATATGTTCGTATTAAAAACCAAAAATCAATTGAAATGAAAACAACAAAAGTTATTTTAGTGCTTGGGATAGCCATTATGCTTTTTTCATGCAGTAATGCAAAGCGAGAAAACGCAGAAGCTGCAGTAAGCGAAAGTCAAATTATGGCTGATAGTATTTCTCAGGAAGAGGTTGCAGGTTCTTTTATTTCTTCTTCTGCAGCAAAGGAAAATACTAAAGATACTGTTCATAAGTTTATTAGAACTGCCGAGCTTAAATTTAAAGTAAAAAGCGTAATCAATGCAACTTACGAAATAGAAGATATTGCTATCAGACAAGGAGGATTTGTTACTTTTACAAATTTAACAAGCAATATTGAAAACAACACAACTACAGCCATTAGTGCTGATTCAACCCTCGAAACTACTTATTTTACTGTTAGCAATACCATGATTATTAGAGTTCCGAACACTAAACTCGACAGCTGTTTAAAAGAAATTGCAAAACTTATTGATTTTCTTGATTTTAGAATTATTAAAGCTGAAGACGTTGCTTTGCAATTGCTATCAAACAATCTTACCCAAAAAAGAACAGCTATTATTGAAAAAAGATTAATAAATGCCATTGATAAAAGAGGCAAAAAACTATTAGAAACCACTACAGCTGAGGAAACCTTGATAAATAAGCAAGAGCAAGCTGATAATGCTAAAATTGCAAATCTATCTTTGAGAGACCAAATGAACTTTAGCACTATTAATTTATCCCTTTATCAAAAGCAGACGATTAAAAGAGAAGTTATTTTAAATGATAAAAATATTGCAGCTTACGAACCAAGTTTTTGGTCAAAGATTGTGGGTGCATTAAAAGCTGGATGGAGTATTTTAGCAGCTTTAGTTGTTTTTATTGCTCAACTTTGGGGCTTAATCTTATTCGGAATTATTCTTTTTGTTATTTATAGAAAATGGGGA
>CAYTJB010000007.1:0-30920 GCA_964437995.1 uncultured Bacteroides sp.
CTGACGGCAGAAATATTCCTGATTTTATCCGCAATGTAGTAGAACCTATCAATAATCTAAAAGGCGACGATTTGCCTGTAAGTGCTTTTCTTGGTAGAGAAGACGGTACTTTTCCTGCAGGCACTTCTGCTTACGAAAAACGCGGTATTGCCGTTAACGTTCCTGAATGGTTGCCCGAAAATTGTATCCAATGTAATCAATGTGCTTATGTATGTCCTCACGCTGCTATCCGTCCGTTCCTTTTAGATGAAAAAGAAATGAAAAATGCACCCGCAGGGATCAAAACTATTAAAGCAATTGGTAAAGAATTGGCAGGTCTTGAATTTAAAATTCAAGTAACACCATTGGATTGTACCGGTTGTGGTAACTGTGTTGATGTTTGCCCTGCTAAAACAAAGGCGTTGGAAATGAAACCATTGGCAACACAAATGCCCGAAACCAAAAATTGGGATTACTTAATTGAAAAAGTATCTTACAAAACCGAATTAGCTCCAAGAGAAAAAACATTCAAAAACAGCCAGTTTGCACAACCATTGTTTGAGTTCTCCGGTGCTTGTGCAGGTTGTGGCGAAACTCCATACATTAAATTAATTACCCAATTATTTGGCGAAAGAATGATGGTTGCCAATGCGACCGGATGTTCTTCTATCTATGGCGGTTCAGCTCCATCAATGCCTTATTGCAAAAATAAAGAAGGTCAAGGTCCGGCATGGGCTAACTCATTGTTTGAAGATAATGCTGAGTATGGTTTTGGAATGGTTACTGCTGTTAACAAATTACGCAACAGACTTGTGCAAATAATGAAAGATGCTCAAAACTGTACTTGCTGTTCAACAGAGTTAAAAGGCTTATTCTTAGAATGGATTGCTAACAAAGAAGACGCTGCAAAATCAAAGGAAATAAGCGACAAAATACTTCCAATGGTTGAAAAATGCGATTGCGAATCTTGCAAATCTATCTATCAACTTCGTCAATACTTGGTAAAAAAATCAGTTTGGGTATTTGGTGGCGATGGTTGGGCTTACGATATTGGATATGGTGGTTTAGACCACGTATTGGCTTCGGGCGACGACATCAACGTTTTGGTTATGGATACCGAAGTTTATTCTAATACAGGCGGTCAATCTTCAAAATCTACTCCGGTAGGTGCTGTGGCTAAATTTGCTGCATCAGGCAAAAGAATTCGCAAAAAAGATTTAGGTGCTATGGCAATGACTTACGGTTACGTTTATGTAGCTCAAGTTGCGATGGGTGCTAATCAAAGTCAGTATTTCAGAGCATTGAAAGAAGCAGAAGCATTCCCTGGACCATCTCTTATTATTGCTTATGCTCCATGTATCAATCATGGTTTAAAAAATGGTATGGGCAAAACGCAGGAAGAAGCTAAATTAGCTGTTGAATGCGGTTACTGGCACTTATATCGTTACAATCCTGCATTGGCTGAAGAAGGTAAAAATCCATTTATTTTAGATTCGAAAGAACCAGAATGGGATAAATTTCAAGATTTCTTAAACAGCGAAGTACGTTATACTACGTTGAAGAAAACTTTCCCAGCCGAAGCTACCGAACTCTTCAAAAAAGCACAAGAAAATGCAAAATGGAGATACGACGGTTACAAACGTTTTGCTGGTATGGATTACACTAAATAAAAGTATTTTTTCAAATACATAAAAAGAGCCGTTTTGCATTCAGCGAAACGGCTCTTTTAGGTTTATCACTAATATCAGAATAAATTATAAACTAATTTAATAAATTTAAGGTATAATGCCGATTAGAAATAGGTTAAAGTTCCAAGAGTGGTAGCGAATTGGACTATTACATCTTTCATTTTGGGATAAAGTGAAGAATACGTTAAAAAAATCATTATCTTTGCGTCAGTTTTAGCCTTGTTGGTTCACTATTTCTATTGTAACTGACAAGGCGAAGCTGTGTATATACTTTAGCAATTTGCTTTATAAATAACTGATATACAAATACAATTTTTAAAAATATGAATACAAGCGTTTTGATTTTTTTTAATTACGGCATATCTAAAATAAATTAAAAAATGAGTTTCCTAAGACTTTTAACAAATATTCAGATTTCAACATAGTATAAAGCGAAAAAACATTTTTTATGCAAATTATTTCAGAACCAATTTTATTAAAATTTATTTGGGAAAACAAAACAACTGATTTTACTGAGTTAATAAAAATCGTTGTTGATGTAAATAAGAAGATAATAGCTATTGATGCAGAAATGCATGCAGATCTTGAAAATCTTTTATTATTGAATAATTCAGAACAGCAGAATTTATGGGGTGCAAATATTTATCCGTTTAAATACGAAGATGATTATATTGAATACACCTCATTTATAAACATTCGTCCTTCGCAAAATAATAGGAGCATGGAAGTAATAGATACTGAAATTCGAGAAAAAATCAAGCAAATAGTAAATCATTTATTAATCCAATAACAAATGTATGCACTCATTTATCATAAGATGCTAACCGTAGAGAAATGGAATGCATACCCCAAAATGCAGCAAATATTAATGATTTCAAATGAATTGAATAGAGCAAAAAATTGGATTCTTAAAAATCAAAACACGGAAACAAATTTGGCTTACGAACGAGCATTTGAGCTAATTGATTTATCTTTAATGGATGTAAAATGGGAATCTTCTCGAAAAGAATTACTTAGGCTTAAAGAAACCTTAGGTGAATTATATTGCCAATCACAAAAAGATATTGCCAAAAACAACTTGTGTTTACAGCTATTAATATCATTTAGCTCCGAATCGTATAACTTACTTAACAGCAGATAGTATAAAAAATATTATTTTGAAACAATGCAAGCAATTATAATCCAACTTCCTAAAATTGAGGATGAACGCGGCAATCTTTCTTTTATTGAGGAAGAAAAACACATTCCTTTTAAAATTGAACGCACTTATTGGATATACGATGTGCCAGGTGGACAAATTAGAGGTGGTCATGCTTTTAAAGAACAGCAAGAATTGATAGTGGCTCTTTCGGGTAGTTTTGATGTGATAGTAGATGATGGTAAACAAAAACAAACTTTTTCGCTAAACCGCTCTTACTATGGCTTATATATTCCAGCTGGTTTGTGGCGACAAATGGAAAATTTTTCTACTAATTCATTGGCATTGGTGCTAAGCTCTACACAATATAGCGTAGATGATTATATTTACGATTATGAGCAGTTCTTAAAAATCTGTGTATTATGAAAAATAGCGTGAACGACTGTATAGTAATACCTTTAAACAAAATACACAATAGGGCTGGAAATATTACTATAGTTGAAGGACAAGCGAAAATACCTTTTGAAGTAAAAAGAGTTTATTATCTTTACGACATACCAGGTGGCGAAGCTCGGGGTGGCCATGCTCATAAAGAACTACAGCAGTTAATTGTTGCAGCAAGTGGTTCTTTTGATGTTTTACTTGATGATGGGTTAAATAAAAAAATAATAACACTCAATAGACCAGATTATGGATTATTAGTAGTTCCGTGTATATGGCGTGAGCTTATGGCATTTTCTTCTGGAGCTATTTGTTTAGCAATTGCTTCAGAAAAATATAATGAAGATGATTATATAAGAATCCACGAATCTTTTTTAGAATTTAGGAAAAATGATTGAAGTTAGAAAATATACTGCTGATGAAAAAGCCAATTGGGATAAAATGCTTGCTTTTTCTAAAGCTGACACTTTCTTGTTTTATCGCGATTTTATGGATTATCATTCTGATAGATTTCGTGACAATTCATTTATGATTTACCGAAAAGGTAAATTGGAAGCTTTACTCCCGGGAAATATAAGTGGCAATATATTTTACTCACACCAAGGTTTAACTTATGGTGGTTTAATTTCAACTTTAAAAATCGCAACAGACGATGTTATTCAATCATTTAAAACAATTAATAAGATATTAAAAGCTGATGGGATTACAGAAGTAATTTATAAACCACTTCCAACAATTTACCATCATTATCCATCTCAAGAAGATATTTATGCTTTATTTCGGCTTGGTGCCGAAAAAATTGGATGTAATCTCTCATCAACAATATTTCAAAATAATAAATCTGCTTTTAACGAATCTCGTAAAAGTGGTGTTAGGAAAGCCCAAAAAGAAGGTGTTCTTATTAAAGAATCTGAGAATTTTTCTGAGTTTTGGAAGGTTTTAGAAATTAATCTTTTAAAGCTTTACGAAAAAAAACCAGTTCATTCTCTTGATGAAATTATTTTTTTAAAATCAAAATTTCCTAATAACATAAAACTATACAATTGTTTAAAAGATAATAAGGTTATTGGAGGCTGCCTATTGTTTATTATGAAAAATATTGTTCATGTACAATACATTTCAGCTAATGATACAGGTAAATCAATGGGTGCAATTGATTTACTTTTTGATAAATTAATTAATGATTTATACCATCAAGTTCCAATTTTTGATTTCGGGCATTCTACTGAAAATATGGGTAATTTACTAAATGAAAACCTAATTTTTCAAAAAGAAGGATTTGGAGGGCGAGGAATTGCTTATGATATTTATAAATACAAAATTTTGTAATTAATCCTTATTTCGAATTATTGCCCGATTATAAAATCTGTCCTTTTTCAAATAACGATTTATTAACGAACAGATTACTTCCCAAAAGTAATAAAATTGATGATTTTTTTTCATCAAGATTTCCTCAAAAAAAATACATATATACTTCAACTGGAAGAGAAGCTATTTATTTAGCTTTAGAAAGCTATAAACTTCAAGCTAACGATGTAGTTACAATTATTACTACTACTGATAATTATTATATTAGTGGCTGTGTAACCAACGAGATTGAAAAGTTTTGTAAATGGTCAAGAGTTATTGAACAAAACACAAAGCTTCTTTTTGTAAATCATGAGTTTGGCTATCCTTATGAGGAACTGCTTGAATTAAAAAAATATCAGTTGCCCATAATTGAAGATTGTGCACATTCATTTTTTTCAAGTGATAAAAAAAACATAATTGGTACAGTTGGAGATTATGTAATTTATAGCTTTCCAAAAATTTTTCCTATACAAATAGGAGGATTATTGGTAAACAACGCTAACAATGAACTATTAAAAAAAAGCGTGTTAGGAGAAAGCGAATGCAAATATATTAAAAACGTGCTTTCTTATTACATTCAAAGCAAGGACGAAATTATTGATAAACGCTTGCATAACTATTTATATCTATCAACCAAATTCAAGGAATTAGGATTTACAGAACGTTTTGAACTTACAGATGATATAGTGCCTGGTGTTTTTATGTTCCAAAAAGGCAGTCATAAAATTGAATTGCCCGAATTTAAAAAATATTTTTATGCTCATGGCATTCAGTGTAGTGTTTTTTACGGAGAAGAATCGTTTTTTTTACCTGTTCATCAAGCATTGAATGAGGATGACCTTGATTATTTTATTGAAGTAATGAAATCTTTTTAAAACAATAAAAATAATGAAATTTGCAAATATAACTTTAGGTTCTGATGTAGAAATCGATCCTTCAACTTCTTTCAATAATGTAATTATTGGAGATTATGTCAAAATTGCCAAGCGATGCAGTATTTTTGGCAGCCCTAATAATTTGCTCGAAATAGGTGCAAATTCAATTATTTCGATGAATAGTATTATAAACGGTTTTGCAGCTAAAGTAACAATAGGGAAAAACGTTGGAATTGGTCAAAATACAAACATAATGGCTGACTCTGGACCAACTAATTCGCCAGAAATGTTAAAAGTTTTTCCACTCGAAAAGGGTCCTATAAATATTGGAGATCACTGTTGGATTGGTGCAAGTGTAATTATTATGCCTAATGTTTCATTAGGTAATTATTGTGTTGTGGCTGCAAATAGTTTTGTAAATAAATCTTTTCCTACATTCTCAATCATTGGCGGGAACCCTGCAAAATTGATACGAAATTTCACAAAAGAAGAAATAAAAAAAATTCAAGGGAAATGATTAAATTTCTTGACTTACAAAAAATAAATGCACAATATACCGAGGAACTCAAATCGGCATCAGCTCGAGTAATTGATAGTGGCTGGTACTTGTTGGGTAAGGAAGTAAAAACCTTTGAATCTCATTTAGCAGAATTTGTTGGTGTAAAACATGCCATTGGTTTTGCTAATGGATTAGATGCCTTACGTTTAATACTAAAAGCCTACATAGAAATGGGTGTAATGCAGGAAGGCGATGAAATTATTGTTCCTGCAAATACATATATTGCTTCTATATTGGCAATAACTGATAATCGGCTAAAGCCTGTTTTGGTTGAACCAAATATAAAAACCTATAATCTTGATATTTCTCTAATAGAACAACACATAACTTCTCGTACCCGTGCCATAATGGTTGTACATCTATACGGACAAGTATGCTGGAGTGAAGAAATGGAAGCTATTGCAAATAAGCATAATCTTAAAATTATTGAAGACAATGCACAAGCTATTGGAGCAAGCTACAGTTATCAGTCGTCGGATATAAAAAAGACAGGTACTTTAGGCGATGCAGCGGGTTTTAGCTTTTATCCTGGTAAAAATCTGGGTGCATTGGGCGATGCTGGAGCTGTTACAACTAATAATGATGAATTAGCGGAAGTAATTCGTGCTTTAGGAAATTATGGAAGCAAACAAAAATACATTAATCATTATCAAGGTTTAAATAGCCGCTTAGATGAAATTCAAGCGGTTTTTTTGGATGTAAAATTAAAATATATTGATGCAGAAACCCAACGAAGAAGAGAAATTGCTCAGTATTATTGTGAAAACATTAAACACCCTGAAATAATTTTACCAATATTAGCTAACAGCCAACAGCTAATAGCTAATAATCATGTCTGGCATCTTTTCGTAATTAGAACAAAAAATCGCGAAAAACTACAAAACTATCTTACTCAAAATGATATCGAAACGCTAATTCATTATCCTATACCACCGCATAAACAACTTGCATATAAAGAATGGAATAAAATAAATCTTCCAATAACAGAAAAAATTCACGATGAGGTGTTGAGTTTGCCAATAAGCCCTATTATGAAAAAAACTGAAGTAGAGTTTATTGTAAAAATTATAAATAATTACCAGTCATAATATTTTTTATAAGTAAGCATTAATTTCCAACTACTTAATGACGAACCAACAATCCTCCTATCGCCAAATTTTTAAAGCAACATCACTTTTCGGCGGTGTGCAGGTTTTTAGTATAATTATTAACATTATCCGATCTAAGTTTATTGCAATACTACTAGGCCCATTAGGCATGGGTATCTATGGTTTGCTTACAACAACCACAAGTTTAATTGGCGGATTAACTAATTTTGGATTGGGAATTAGTGCAGTAAAAGATGTAGCTACCGCCAATAGCTCAGGAAATGAAACACGAATTGCAACAGTAGTAACCGTAATAAAACGTTTGGTTTGGGTTACAGGAACTTTAGGTGCTGTGGTTATGCTAGTATTATCTCAATGGTTAAGTCAGCTTACTTTTGGTAATTATGATTACACCTTAGCATTTATTTGGATCTCAATTACCCTTTTGTTTAATCAACTAAGTACAGGTCAATTAGTTGTTCTTCAAGGAATGCGTAAACTGCATTACCTTGCAAAAGCAAGTTTGCTGGGTAGTGCATTGGGATTAATTATTACTATTCCTTTGTATTATAGGTTTGGTATTGATGGTATTGTTCCTTCAATAATTATCGCTTCACTAATATCACTGTTACTTTCGTGGTATTTTGCAAAAAAAGTTAAAATAAATGCTATAAAAGTATCAAGAGTAAGAACGATAGTAGAAAGTAAAAAAATGCTTTTTCTCGGCTTTATGATTAGCCTTAGTGGGCTAATTTCGCTCGGAGCATCGTCTGTTTTACGAATTTATATCAGTAATATCGGTGGTGTTGAGCAAGTTGGATTATATACAGCTGGATTTGCCATTATTAACGGTTATGTTGGTTTAATTTTTACTGCCATGGCAACTGACTATTACCCACGTCTTTCGGGAGTAGCCAATAGCAATATTCTTTGCAAACAAACTATTAATCAACAAGCCGAAATAGCAATGTTACTTTTAGCTCCCATAATATTGATTTTTATTACATTTATCAATTGGGTTATTATTTTGCTATATTCCAAACAATTTATCACAATAAACGACATGATTTATTGGGCGGCATTAGGAATGTTTTTTAAAGCTGCCAGTTGGTCAATCGCATATATTTTATTAGCTAAAGGGGCTTCTAAACTTTTTTTTTGGAATGAACTGATAGGGAATATGTATGGTTTAGGGCTAAATATACTTGGGTATTATTTTATGGGCTTAACTGGTTTGGGGATTTCTTTTATGTTAGGTTACTTACTTTACTTAATACAAGTTTTTATTTTAAGTAAAATAAAATACCAATTTTCTTTCAATCTTGCTTTTCTTCGCATTTTTGTTGTTCAGTTTTTGCTGGCAATATCTTGTTTCTTTGTAATAAAACTTTTTGGTGGTATAAGTTCTTATGTAATTGGGATGGGGTTAATATTGATTTCGGCTTGGTATTCTTATAATGAGTTGGATAAACGATTAGGGCTAAAAGAAATTTTTCTTAGTTTTAAGAATAAAACTTTTAAAAAGTAGATTATGAAGATTGAAGAAAAAAAAGAACTTCCTTTAGTTTCAGTAATAGTACCTTGTTATAATCACGAACGCTTCATTACGACATGCATAGAAAGCATATATAGTCAAACTTATAAAAATATTGAATTAACCGTTATTGATGATGGCTCAACTGATAATAGTCCGCAAATTTTAAAAGAATTACAAGCAAAATATGGTTTTAATTTGATTTTTCAAGAAAACCATGGGATTGCCTATACACTGAATAAAGGGTATAAAGAATATTCGAATGGAAAATATATTTCAGGGTGTTCGTCAGATGATTTTTGGGCAGTTGATAAACTCGAAAAGCAAGTTCAATTCCTGGAATCAAATCAGTTTTACCCAATGTGTTATGGTAAAACTTATTATGTAGATGAAAATTCAAACATATTGCATAATTTAGACAGTGCTAACAATAATTTAAAAGGAGGATGGATCTTTGATGATATTTTCCTTTTCAAACTACAACCTCCTGTAAATTATATGTTTAGAACCTCCATTTTTAGCGAAGTAGGATATTATGATGAGGATATTTTTGCCGAAGATTATTATATGAATTTAAAAATTTCAAGCAAATATACAATAGGTTTTTTAAATGAATATCTTGGTTATTACAGATTAACAGCCATTCCAACTAAAGTTGACAAAACAGAAATCGTATCAAATTCGCATCTAATGGCTATTGAATTATATAAAAATCATTATTTATATAAGAAAGTCAAAACAATGGTTAATTTACGAAATTTTTGTGCATTTTCCGGACATACTAAGCACAAAATAAAAGCAATTAATTTCTTTTTCAAATCAATTTCTTTATTTTACCACAAATTATTTATAATCGGTTGTATAATGCTGATTGTTAGGTGGAAAAGATAATTTTAAATGTATTATTTTTCTACCAAATTTCAAACAATGGTTAATGAAAATAATTAGCTTCAAATATATACTTTTATTGGTTTTTTTGTACATATACCTGTATAATCCACCTTTCCAATTTTTAGGTTTTGGAGCAATAAAAATATTGTTATTCATTTCAATATTTTATCTAATTATTTCTGAAAAAGGTAAAGTTTTTTTTACACTTTTTAGAAAAGAAATGATTCTAACCCTAATTTTAATCTTTTATTCATTGTTTACTGTTTACCATGAAGGCGGAAGTGCATCAAAAATGCCATACCTTCATATAATGTGGTTTATAGAATCTTTTCTTGTTCCTTTTTGCATAATGTTTATGTTTAAAGATATTTTACAAAAACAATCATGGGAATCAATAATTGTGAATACAGGATTAATAGCAGCTTTAATAACATTCTTTTTAATTCTCAATCCTGGTATCAATTCTATTGTACGTAATTCGATAATACAAGATTCTCTAACAGATAACTCAAACTCAAACTTCCTGTATAGAGGCTTTTCAATAGCCGACAGTCCTGTGTATGGTTATGGAATTGTTCAAGGGTTAATATTATCTATTTGCTTAATATCAATTCAAAAAAATTATTTGTATGCAATTCCTGTTTTCTTTTTATTTGTTTCTATTTTATTTAATGCAAGAATTGGTTTCTCTGCTATTATTGTTGCTGGTTTAATAATAATAATAAGTCGAAAAATAAAATTTAAAAATATCTTAATTTATGGTGTAATTTCATATCTTGGATATTTATTTTTGTTTCAATCAGATTTTGCAAAAAATAATTTAGATTCATTGCAATGGGGATTTCGCTTTTTTGATGATACTTCAAACTTTATTAATGGACAAGATTCCGATTCTAATTATTCAATATTGTTTAAAGATATGTTATTTTTCCCTTCAAATAGTTTAGGCTTAATATTTGGGGAGGGGCGAAGTGTAGCTGGTATTATAGGGAAATCTTCTGATATTGGATATGTAAATCAAATATTTATTGGAGGTGTTTGCTACCTTCTATTAATGCTATCTTTCTTGGTTTTTATGTTTAAAACTAATCTTAAAAGTACTACAAATAGATATTATCCATTTTTGTTTTTTCTAACTCTAATAATTGTAAATATAAAAGGGTTTGCATTTTTTGTTCCAAGTTCTTTTTTTCGTCTTTATACTTTTTATTATATCTATTGCATTTTATTAAGCCGAACTAATAATTTTATTCCATTACCCATAGAGAGCACTCAGGCAAGGAATAAAAAAAGATTTTTAAAATTAAGCATCCCACAAAAACGCAAAACATAGTCAATGAAAAATATTGATTTATTTTTGGGACATTTTATTGATTGCGACACCAAAGAAATGCCAATTGGTATTTCCTTTGCCAGTAATTACTATCAACAAAAAATCAAATCAATTTTAAATATAAATCACTCAATAAGTATATTTTATGGGGAAAATAATAAAAAATATGAAACTAAAAATGAAGTTGAATATCTTATTCTAAAACAGCATAAGCATATTGCAAACATCTTTCATATTGTTAAACATATACTTGCATTACCCACTAAAGAAAAAAAAAGTAAAACAATCCTTTTCTATAATCTTAACATTTATACTATTTTATATTTCCTGTATTTTAAATTTATAAAAAAAGCAAAAGTGGTTGTATTATTAGCTGATGCAGGATTTCTTGTGGAAAAAAATATAATTAGTCAACTGGTAAGTAAAGTGCTTTCCTATTCAAATGGCATACTTACTTTAAGAGAAATTTCTGAGCTAAGAAAGTTTAAGTCTAACATTGAAGTGATGGCTGGTATCATTTCAAATAATTTGATTTCTAATGAATCAGAGAAAAACCCTAATACCGTTTTATTAAGTGGATCTCTTGGAACAACTGCAGGTCTTTTTTTAGCACTTGAGTATTTTTCAAATCAATCACAATTTAAATTATATATAACAGGTGTACCCTATTTAATGTCTAATTTAGAATTTGAAAAAATTCTATTAAAATATAAAAGTGATTATATCAGCTATTTGGGTATATTAGATTATAATGATTACATACGTGTTTTATGCTCATGTGAATTTAGTCTTAGCCTTCGCAATCCAAACGATATTGAACATAATTACAATTTCCCTTCAAAAATATTAGAATATATGTCTTATAGGAATATTGTTATTTCTTCATTAAAATACCCTGAATTATCAGATGAAATTTATTATCAAACAGAATATTCAATTAAGAGTTTAAATGATTGTTTTCAGAATATATTAGATACTCCAATTTTTGAAAGAAAATTGCTTTCAGAAAAAGCACAAATCTTTGTAAAAAATAATTTTTCAGAAGAAGTATTGAAAAATAAAATTGAGAACTTATTTCAATCCTAAAAAATAATATCAATTTCAAATTTATGACAAAAAGCAGAATAAAAATTAAATTGATTGCAGTAATGTTTCTAATTACACGAATTATAACATTTTTTATTCCTGAAACAAGCTTTTTTGGAGCTAAAAGAGTTTTGTATCGGATGTGTGGTGTAAAAATAGGTAAAAATACCAGAATATGTTCTTCGGCTTTAATAGTACCATTTGGAAAAGTAACTATTGGTTACAATGTTTGGATTGGCCCTGAAGTTAGAATATACTGTAATGAAGATAGTATTGTTGAAATTCAAAACAATGTTGGAATAGGACCAAGGGCGATTCTTCAACTTGGATTTCATGAATTTAATCCAACAGGAAACAGAATTATAGCTAATGAAGGAACATCAAGTACTATTGTACTAGAAGATGGATCTTCAATTGGAGCAATGGCGATAATTTTACCAGGAAAAAGAATTTGTAAAATGGCTTTTGTAGGAGCTGGTTCTTTAGTGTCAAAAGATATTCCCGCTTATTCTATTGCAGTAGGTAATCCGTGCAAACCAATAAAAAAATGGAATTCCGAAACTCAAAAGTTTGATAATATTCTGTAATACTGCGATATATGTATCATTTTATTTATATTACAAATATTCCTTCTTTTTATAAAATAAATTTATTCAATAAAATTGCAGAACAGAGAAATATTCTTGTAATTTTCACAAAACATGCAAGTAAAGAAAGAAATACTGATTTTATAGCAGGAGAACGTAATTTTAAGTATATTTCAATTGGCAATTATGTTGGAATTTTTAAAACAATAAAACTAATTTTAATATTACTTCGCAATAGTTATAATAAGCTTATTCTTGGAGGATTAGACTCAAAGGAACTATGGGCAGCGGCTTTTATTAGCCCCAAAAGGAAAAACTGTATTGTAATTGAATCCAGTATTTTTGAAAGCATTACAACTGGATTTAAAGGATTTATTAAACGTATTTTCTTAAAGCGTGTAACTACTGCTTATGTGTCAGGAAAAGCACAAAAAGAACTTGCGTTAGCGTTGGAATTTAAAGGAGAATTAATAATTACCAAAGGTGTAGGTATATTTAATATAATTGAACAACCAGTTTTTTGCCCAAAAGACAAAGTTAAAAAATTTATTTATGTAGGAAGATT
The DNA here is from genome assembly GCA_964437995.1 of uncultured Bacteroides sp. GTDB lineage: Bacteria > Bacteroidota > Bacteroidia > Bacteroidales > JACABE01 > JACABE01. Next base: position 13,115 of record CAYTJB010000007.1, read on the forward strand.
ATCAGCGGAAAAAAATTTAAAACATTTAGTTTATACTTTTAATCAACTCCCTGATTTACAATTAAATATTGTAGGCTTTGGTTCTCTAGAAAAAAAATTGAAATCAATTGCAAAAAACAACACAATATTTCATGGAGCAATTGACAACAAAGAACTTTCAAACTATTATCAATCAAATGACGTTTTTATACTACCCTCAAAGTCAGAACCTTGGGGTTTGGTTGTTGAAGAAGCATTAAATAATGGACTTCCGGTAATTGTAAGTAATAAGGTTGGATGTTCTTCTGAAATAATTATTGAAGATAAAAATGGAATAATTTTTCAATTAGATGAAATTGATGGACTTAGAAAAGCTATTTTAAAGATGACAGATATTTCCTACTACAATTCATTACGTAAAAATATCAGTACAATGAATTTTGAGTTTATTGCTAAAGAGCAAACAAATTGCTATTTATAAAAGCTTTAATATTAATTAATTTTTAGGATGTTTTATCTTTAACCTAAAAAGCTACGAAATATCAAAAATTAAACAATGATTACAATTGCCAATTCCAATTTTTATACTCATTTTAAAAAGTATATTTCATGAATTTGTTTTCAATTATTAAAGCTATAATCAATCATCCATTAAACAAAGACAAAAAAATTAATGCTATTTTAAGGTATATTAAATGGCAGATTAATACTCGTTTAAATCCCTATCCTATTATTTATAATTATACCGAAAAAAGCAAGCTTATTGTTAGCAAAGGAATGACAGGAGCAACTGGGAATCTAATTTGTGGGCTTCATGAATACAACGATATGTTATTTCTGCTGCATTTTTTAAGAGAAGAAGATTTATTTATTGATGTTGGTGCCAATATTGGAAGCTATACTGTTTTAGCATCAGCACATGTAGAAGCAAACACTATTTCCATTGAACCAATTCCTTCAACTTTTACTAATTTAATCAATAATATTCAAATTAATCATATTCAAAATAAAGTTGAAGCAATTAATATTGCATTAGGTGCTCAAAGTGGAAGTATTAATTTCACTAAAACATTGGACACTATGAACCATGTTGCAACTGATTCAGATAATGAAACGATAATGGTTGATATTTATACTTTAGATGAAATTTTATCAAAAAAAAGAGCTCCTTCATTGCTAAAAATTGATGTAGAAGGTTTTGAGGCAGAGGTTATAAAAGGAGCTATAAATACACTTTTAAAACAAGAGCTGAAAGCGATTATAATTGAGCTAAATGGTTGTGGGGCAAGATATGGCTATAACGAAGCAGAAATTCATACTAAACTAATTCAAAGTGGCTTTGTACCATGTTTTTATGAACCAATTCAAAGGAATCTTACTATAATTGAATCTTTTGGAAAACACAATACTATTTATGTAAGAGATTTTGATTTTGTAAACAATAGATTACAAAATGCTAATAAAGTTAAAATTCATAATAAAACTATATGATTTTTAGTTTTGACGTAGACAAATGATGAAGACGCTCCTTCAAATAAATTCAGTTGTAAACTATGGTTCCACTGGAAGAATTGTAGAAGAACTTGGTCAGCTTGCTATTAATAATGGTTGGAGAAGTTACGTTGCTTATGGTCGTAATAGTAATAAGAGCAAATCAAAATTAATTAAAATTGGAACAGCTTGTGATGTAAAAACACATGGACTTCAAACCCGACTATTCGATAGACATGGCTTGGGTTCTTGTAATGCAACTAAAAAATTAATTGAACAAATAAAAGAAATAAAACCTGATATAATCCATCTCCACAATCTTCATGGATATTACCTAAATATTAACGTTTTATTCAAATATCTAAATGTCAGTAATATTCCAATTGTTTGGACATTTCATGATTGTTGGGCTATGACAGGTCATTGCTCATACTTCGATTTTGCTGGATGTGATAAATGGAAAACCGAATGTTATAATTGTCCACAAAAAAAAGAATATCCTTCAAGTTTTGGACTCGATCAATCAAAAAGAAACTATAATCTTAAAAGGGAATTATTTACATCGGTAAATAACTTAACAATTGTGCCTGTCTCAAAATGGTTGGAAGGAATTGTAAGACAATCTTTTTTAGCAAAATTTCCAATCCAGGTAATAAACAATGGAATTAACATTGATATTTTTCATGCTTTGCAAGATTTTTCTATCCGTGATAAATATAAATTAAAGGATAAATTTATCATTTTAGGAGTTGCCAATGTTTGGGAACATCGCAAAGGGCTTAAAGATTTTATTGAATTGAGTATAAACTTAGACTTAAATTATCAAATTATTTTAGTTGGATTAACTGAATCTCAGAAAAAAAAACTGCCTTCAAATATTATATGTATTTCAAAAACACAAAATACTCAAGAACTGCAAAGTCTTTATTCAACAGCAGATGTTTTTGTTAATCCTTCTGAAGAAGAAACATTTGGTTTAACAACAGTAGAGGCTTTTGCTTGTGGTACACCTGCAATTGTATACAATGCCACAGGAAGTCCGGAGTTAATAACATCTGAGACAGGCATTATTGTTGAAAAAGGAGATATAACAGGCTTAATTAATGCGATTAACATTATAAAAGAAAAAGGCAAAAGTAGTTTCAGCATTGCCTGTAGAGAACATGCAAAAAAGTTTTATAATAAAAATGATCGTTATTTAGATTATATAAATTTATATGAATCGATGTTAAAACAAAAAACAGACATCATATAAAATTCTTATTATCAGCATATTTTAATTTATATACTATGTTTAAAAACAAGATTTTACTTATCACTGGAGGTACAGGTTCTTTTGGTAACGCTGTACTCAACCGTTTTCTAAATACTGAAATTAAAGAAATTCGCATTTTTTCGCGTGACGAAAAAAAGCAAGACGACATGCGGCATAAATTGCAAAATTCAAAGTTAAAATTTTATATTGGCGATGTTCGCGATAAACAGAGTGTAGATGCCGTTATGAAAGATGTTGATTTTGTTTTTCATGCAGCAGCCTTGAAACAAGTTCCTTCCTGTGAATTTTTTCCAATGCAGGCGGTAAAAACCAATGTAATAGGAACAGAAAATGTATTAGAATCTGCTATTTCGCATGGAGTAAAGAATGTTGTAGTTTTAAGTACAGATAAAGCATGTTACCCAATCAATGCAATGGGAATTAGCAAAGCAATGATGGAGAAAGTTGCCATTGCTAAAGGCAGAGCATTAGGGAAAAATGCAAACACAACAATCTGCTGCACACGCTATGGAAACGTAATGGCATCAAGAGGTTCTGTAATTCCTTTGTTTATTGAGCAAATAAAAGCAGGAAAAAACCTCACAGTTACTGATCCGAATATGACCCGCTTTATGATGACATTGGAAGATGCAGTTGATTTGGTTATTTATGCGTGGGAACATGGGAAAAATGGCGACCTTTTTGTGCAAAAAGCACCAGCTGCAACCTTAGAAACTTTGACTAAAGCTATTATTTCTCTTTACAAATCTAACGTTACTGTAGGTGTAATAGGCACTCGTCATGGAGAAAAACTTTACGAAACATTGGTTACACGCGAAGAAATGTCTAATAGTAGGGATATGGGTAAATATTTTTGTATTCCTTGCGATGCAAGAGATTTGAATTATGATAAATTTTTTATAGAAGGCGAAGAAGAAATTGCCAACATTGAAGATTATCATTCTCATAATACTGAAAGATTAGATATTGAAGGCATGAAAAACTTGTTGTTGAAATTAGATGTGATAAGGGAAGATATTAATAATGATTGGTAATTTGTGATTAGTAATTGGCAAAAAATCAAATCATAAAAAATGAAAACGTATAAAGATTTAGATGTTTGGAAATTAAGTATAAATTTTGTTAGTGAAATTTATAAAATTACAGTTGCGTTTCCTAAAGAAGAAATGTTTGGCATTGTTTCGCAAATGAGAAGGTCAGCAGTATCTATACCTTTTAATATTGCTGAAGGAGCAGCCAGAAACCATCCAAAAAGAATTTAAACAATTTTTGTATATTGCATTAGGAAGTGTATCTGAATTAAATACACAGCTTGTAATTTCTGAACAATTGGGCTATATAAAACTTTCAGAAGTAGAAAAACTTATAAGCTCACTTGAAATAATTTCAAAAATGCTACAAGGACTTATTAGGTCAATAAAAAGTAATTTCTAATTAACTAATTACCAATTACCATTCACTTATGCTAAAGATAGGAATAACAGGACAAGCAGGGTTTGTCGGAACTCATTTGTTCAATACATTAAATCTTAAAAAAGACGAATTTCTTACTATTCCTTTTGAAGATGAATTTTTTCAAAGTGAGGAAAAGTTAAAGTTTTTTGTTAAGCAATGTGATGTAATTGTGCATTTAGCAGCTATGAATAGGCACAACGATGCCGAAGTAATTTATAATACAAATATTGAATTAGTTAAACAACTGATTGTAGCCTGTGAAGCCACAAATTCTAAACCACATATCTTGTTTTCTTCATCAACACAAGAAGAAAGAGATAATTTATATGGAAAATCTAAAAAAGAAGGCAGACTTTTATTTGAACAGTGGGCAGCAAGAAACAATGCTGTTTTTACAGGTTTAATAATACCTAACGTATTTGGACCTTTTGGACATCCTTATTATAATTCTGTAATTGCTACTTTTTGCCATCAACTCACACATAACGAAACGCCCAAAATTGACATAGATGGCGAGTTAAAGCTCATTTACATTGACGAACTGATAAAAGAAATTCTCATACCAATTACCAATCACCAATCACTAATCACTAATTACCAATTACCAATTACTATTCCACACACCTCAACTATCAAAGTTTCCGATTTGCTTCAAAAGTTGAATACTATAAAAACAAACTATTTTGAAAAAGGAGAAATCCCATCTCTACAAAGCGATTTCGATAGAAATTTATTTATTACTTTTCTTTGCTATGTTGACCATAAAAGCTTTTTCCCGTTTATGCTGAAGAAAAACACTGATAACAGAGGCTCTTTTGTAGAAACAGTAAAGTTGAACAGTGGAGGGCAAATTTCATTTTCTACAACGGTTACGGGTATTACACGTGGTAATCATTTTCATACCCGCAAAGCCGAACGGTTTGCAGTAATTAAAGGAAAAGCATTGATTGAATTAAGAAAAATAGGATGCAATGAAGTTTTATCTTTTGAATTAGATGGAGAAAATCCTTCTTTTGTAGATATGCCTATTTGGTACACACATAATATCAAAAACATAGGAACTGAAGAATTGTATACTATTTTCTGGATCAATGAGCATTTTGATGCCAACGACCCGGATACTTTTTTTGAAGCTGTTTAATAAAAGCTTTTAGCAATTAGCTTTTAGCTTGAAATCAGTGGATTATATTATGAATTTACTAAAACCGAAAAGCTAAAACTGAAATGAAAGATTTTAGAACGCTATAGGTCTGGCAAAAAAGCCATTCATTAACAATAGATATATATCTTCTTACATAGGAAATACCTAAAAGTGAATTATATGGATTAACTTCACAAATAAGAAGAGCCGCATCTTCCATTCCTACAAATATTGCAGAAGGTTGTGGAAGAGGAAGCGACAAAGATTTTGCAAGATTTATTCAAATTGCTATGGGTTCTGCAAGCGAAATTTCTTATCTATTAATTTTGATTTCAGATTTAAACTATATTGATAAATCAATTGCACTAAATATGATTGAGAAAGTAAACGAAATCATGAAAATGCTATCGGCTTTAATAAAAACACTAAAGAAATAATTTTTAAATGCACCCTATTAGCTGTTAGTTTCTAACAGCTAATAGCTAACAGCTAACAGCTATGAAAAATTCCAAACTCAAAGTAATGACCGTAGTTGGTACACGTCCAGAGATTATCCGACTATCATGCGTATTGCAAAAATTAGATGCTTCCGAAGTTATTGACCATGTATTGGTTCACACCGGACAGAATTACGACTATGAATTAAACGAAGTATTTTTTGAAGATTTAGGCTTGCGAAAACCCGATTTCTTTTTAAATGCTGCTGGTGGTAATGCTACAACTACGGCAGGGCAAATACTAATCAGTATTGACGCTGTTTTGGAAGAAGTAAAACCCGATGCCTTCCTTGTATTGGGCGATACAAATAGTTGCTTATGTGCTATTGCTGCAAAGAAAAGACATATTCCTATTTTTCACATGGAAGCTGGCAATCGTTGCTTCGACCAGCGTGTTCCCGAAGAAAGTAATCGTAAAATAGTAGATCATACAGCCGATATTAATCTTACTTACTCTGATATTGCAAGGGAATATTTATTACGAGAAGGCTTGCCAGCCGACAGAGTAATAAAAACAGGCAGTCCGATGTATGAAGTGCTTATGAATTATATGCCAAAAATTAAGAAATCAAATATTATCGAGAAATTACAACTCAAAAAACAAGCATATTTTGTGGTTTCGGCACATAGAGAAGAAAATATTTCCTCTGAAAAGCATTTTTTAAATTTGGTAAATATTTTGAACCAAATAGCTGAAAAATACAATTATCCTGTAATTGTGAGTACTCATCCGCGTACAAGGAAAATGATTGAAAAAACAGGTGTTAGCTTTCATAAAAATATCAATTTAATGAAGCCAATGGGCTTGAGTGATTACATTTCATTGCAAATGAATGCCACAGCCGTATTATCTGATAGTGGAACTATTTCGGAAGAGTCGTCAATTCTAAATTTTAGAGCACTCAATATTCGTGAAGCTCATGAACGTCCCGAAGCTATGGAAGAAACTTCGGTAATGATGGTTGGTTTAAATCCGGAAAGAGTAATGCAAGGCTTGGTACAATTGCAATACCAAAATATTGAAAACAGAAATTTCCGTCAGGTTAATGATTACAGCATGCCTAATGTTTCTGACAAGGTAGTGAGAATTATTTTATCATATACCGATTATATTAAACGTGTAGTTTGGAGCGAGTAACAATTTTTGAAATCTAAATGAAGCTATTAATTGTAAGTCAGGTTTTTTGGCCCGAAAATTTCAGGATAAACGACCTGTGTACAGAATTAGTTAAACTTGGACACGAAGTAAGTGTAATTACAGGCAAACCAAATTACCCAAAAGGTAAATTTTATAAAGGTTATGGCTTATTTTCAAAAATAAAAAGCGATTATAACGGTGCTACTGTTTATCGCATTCCAATAATACCAAGGGGAAGTGCTTCAGGTTTAAGCCTTTCGATAAACTATTTATCTTTTGCATTTTTTGCATCTATTTTTGCATTTTTTCACAGAAAAAAATATGATTTTTCTTTTGTTTTTGCTGTTTCGCCCATTACATCTGCATTACCTGCTATAGTTCATAGAGCTGTTTATGGCACCAAGCATTATTTGTGGGTATTGGATTTGTGGCCCGAAGGCGTTGAGGTAACAGGAAAACTAAAATCGAAATTTCTTAAAAAACAATTATATTCGTTGGTTAAATTTATTTATCGGAAATCAGATAAAATTTATGTGTCTTCGCGGTTTATGGAAAATTCTATCGTTGAAAAATTACCAACAAATCATAAAAAAGAAATCATTTATTTACCTAATTGGGCAGAAGACCATTTTGTGTCAGAAAATGTGGATAAAACTAAATACGCTTCATTAATACCAAAGGGTTTTATCATTATGTTTGCTGGTAATATTGGATTTGGGCAAGATTGCCCTTCTATAATAAAGGCTGCACAATTATTACAGGCTGAAAAAAACGTTAAATTTGTTTTATTGGGCGATGGGAGCGAAAAGCAATACATGGAACAGCAAGTAAAAGAATTAGGTTTAGAAAATACTGTTTATTTTTTAGGCAGTTATCCAATTGAAGAAATGCCACATTTCTATTGCCATGCAGATATGATGTTACTAACACTCAGAGGAGGTTCAATTTATAATTATACTGTTCCCGGTAAACTACAAAGCTATCTTGCTTCAAAAAAGCCAATTGTAGCAATGATAAACGGAGAAACAAAAGAAATAATCGAAAAAAGCAAAAGTGGAATTGTAGTAAATGCTGAAGATTATAAATTATTTGCTGAAAAGATAGCTGAAGTAGCAAAAAAACCCAAATCTATTTTTGAAGAAATGGGACAGAATGGCTATGAATATTATTTTAAAACCTTTACAAAGAAAATCGTAATTACCACATTATTGGATTCAGTAAAAAATTAATAAAATATTCAAATGAAACAATTGGTTCGTAATGTAAAAATAATAGGAACAGGCTCTTATGTTCCTGAAACGATTTTTACGAATGAATATTTAGAAACAATACTACCAACCTCATCAAAATGGATTTTTGAGAACTTGGGAATAAAAGAAAGACGTATTTCTGCAGAACATGAAGCTACAAGCGATTTGGCATGGAAAGCAGGTTTAAAAGCTATTGAAAATGCAGGTCTTACAAAAGATGATATTGATTTAATTATTGTAGCAACTGCTACACCCGATAGACTTGCTCCATCAACTGCTTGTATTGTTCAAGATAAATTGCAAGCATACAATGCAGTAGCTTTTGATATTGCTGCTGTTTGTAGTGGGTTTTTGTTTGGCATGTCAGTAGCTTCGCAATATATAGCCAGTGGTGTTTACGACAATGTGTTAGTGATTGGTGCTGATACTTTTTCTAAAATAACTGATTGGACTAAAAGAGATGCTGTGTTTTTTGGAGATGGAGCAGGGGCAGCAGTTCTTTCTCATTCTAATGTAACTGGTGGTTTTTTAGCATATCGTCTTTATTCTGATGGCAGAGGGAAACATCATTTTACAATACCAGCAGGAGGTTCCGAATTTCCAGCCAATCAAGAAACAGTGGACGAAAAAATGCATTATTTCCAAATGAATGGAAAAGCTGTTTATGAAACCGGCACCGTTGTTTTGCCAAAAGCAATTAATCAAGTACTTGCAGATACAGGTCTTACAATTGATGATATTGATTTGATGATTCCTCACCAACCCAGTATTAAAATTTTACAAAAAACTGCCGAAGTTATTGGCTTGCCGTTTGAAAAAGTGATGACCAATATGGATAAATATGCCAATACCTCCGGAGGAACACTTCCAATATTGTTAGATGAAGTTAATCGTGCTGGTAAAATAAAAGCTGGAAATATTATTCTTTTTGCAGCCGTTGGAAGTGGATGGACTTATGGAGCAGCAATAATTAAGTGGGCTTAATATTATACCAAAACAAAAGAAATTATGATAATAATTACAGGAGCATCAAGAGGAATAGGCAAATACCTATTTAACTCATTTCTTCAAACTTCAGAAGAACAAATAATTGGTACATATTTCAATACAAAACCAACTGAAAATATTGAAAAGTTTGTAAAATTAGATGTTTGCGATTTTGAACAAATAAATAATTTTGTGCAGGAAAAATTGAGCGAATTTAAAAATATTACACTTATTAATTGTGCAGGAATAACTTACAACGCTTTTGCACATAAAAGTGATCCGGAAAAATGGAAAAATGTTATAGAAATAAACGTATTTGGAACGTATAATTTTATAAGAGCTTTGTTGCCAATAATGAGAGAACAGAAATTTGGAAGAATTATCAATTTTTCATCAGTAGTGGCAATAAAACCTACACCTGGAATTAGTGCTTATGCTGCTTCAAAATCAGCATTATGGGGCTTGTCGAAATCAATAGCAATAGAAAATGCAGCATTTAATATCAATATAAACAATATTAATCTTGGTTATTCTGAGTTAGGCATGATTGAAATGGTTCCCGAAGAATACAAGAAAAATATTATTTCTCAAATTCCGGCAGGCACTCTTTGCGAGCCAAAAGATATTTTAAATACTGTAAATTATTTAAAAACAACAAGGTACATAACCGGTTCGTCTATTGATTTAAGTGGTGGACTTATTTAACAAAAAAATGGAACTACAATTTAAAAAATTTGACAAAAACACTGAGTTAAAAAAGCAGCGAGATCTTTTTGTAGATTGCTTTCCAGAAAATATTGGTACTGCTGTTGTTCAAGAAAATCATTATAATTGGAAATTCCATACTTTCCCCAATGCTACTTCTTCTTACGAGTATGTATCTTATGTTGAAGAAGATATGATAGGTTATTATGCAGCCATTCCTTACAAATATAAAATAAATGATAAAATTACGCCAGTAGCTATGGTATGCGATGTAATGACGAGTTCAAAATATCGTGGCAAAGGAATTTTTACCAAATTGGGAGCTTATTCAACCAATGAGTTTAAAAATGAAGGCTTACCATTTACAACAGGCTATCCCATTAGAAAAGAAGTAATACCAGGTCATTTAAAAGTAGGTTGGAAAATAGCTTTTGAACTTCCGCTTTACATTAAATTATTAAAAGTAGATGGCATTTTAAAGAAAAAAAAACTTTCTTTCTTGTCAATATTTATTAATCCGTGTTTGAACTTATATCATTTTATTTTATCTGTCAATTTCAAAAACAAATCAGATTATTCAATAAAAATTTACAACAAAATTGATGAAATAGAAGGAATTGAAGCCTTTACAAGTGAATGGTCGAAGCAAATACCCAATGCACTTATTAAAGATAAAGCATTTCTTAATTGGAGATTTAATGCACCGGAAAGAAATTATCATTTTATTGTTGCTATGAAAAACGGGGAAATTCATGGTTTAATGGTTGCTCGTAAAATTATCAAAGAAGAAATTCCTTCATTGGCAATAATGGATTGGATGGTGTTAAATAACGAAAAAACAATTAATTACTTATTGAATAAAACAATTTATTCATTTGCAAAAAATTATCATTTAGAAACAATTTTGTGTATGATGAGTAAATATTCTGCCAATAATTGTAAGCTTTTTAAAAATGGGTTTCTAAAAAGTCCGTATAAATTTTATTTAATTATTAAAAATCTCACGCAAGAATTTTCAGATAAAATACTTTTAAATGAAAAAAATTGGCATTTAATGTGGGTAGATTCAGACGATTTATAAAATGAATATTTTAACTGTTGATGTTGAAGAATGGTTTCATTTGTTAGATAATAATTCTACCAAAACCTATAAAGAATGGAGTCAATACGAAAGCCGTATTCAAGCTAATATGGAACGGATTTTTGCTATTTTGGAACAATATAATCAGAAAGCAACATTTTTTTGTTTGGGTTGGATAGCAGAAAAATATCCTGAAATTATTCGCAAAATCGCAAATAAAGGTTATGAAATAGGCTCTCATACTCGCATGCACCAGTTAATCTACGAGCAATCTCCTTTGGAGTTCAAAAAAGATATTGAACATTCAATAAAAACCTTAGAAGATATTACTGGCAACAAAATTAAATATTTTAGAGCACCGGGGTTTTCAATTAAAAAAGAAAATACTTGGGCATTTGAAATTATTGCTGAGCAAGGAATAGAAGTGGATAGTTCTATTTTCCCAGTCCAGCGATCTCACGGTGGTTTACCAAATTATACCAATCCACTTCCTTCCGTAATTAAATATCAGGGAATTACGTTAAAAGAATTACCTATTAATTATGCCCGCTTAATGGGTATGTCTTTCATTTTTACGGGAGGTGGTTATTTCAGATTATTCCCATACTCTTTAATCAAAAAATGGACAAAAGAATCAGATTATATCATGTCGTACGTACATCCGAGAGATTTTGATGCCAAACAACCAATGATAAAAGATTTATCTTTATTCAGAAAATTCAAATCGTATTATGGTTTACGTACTTCAGAAGATAAATTTAGACAATGGTTATCTGATTTTAAATTTATTGATATTGGAACAGCCGTAAATCAAATAGATTGGGAAAATGCTCCTATTGTAAATCTATAAAAATGTAACTTCATAACAGTTTTAAACAACATAATAATAAAAATATGTCAAAAATAGCCTTAATTACTGGTATTACAGGACAAGACGGTTCTTATTTAGCCGAATTTCTTATAGAAAAAGGATACGAAGTACACGGTATTATGCGTCGTGCTTCTTCTTTTAACACTGCACGAATTGAACACCTTTATTTTGATGAGTGGATAAAAGATACTCACCAAAAGCGTAGCATTAATTTGCATTATGGTGATATGACCGATAGTAGCTCTCTTATCCGTATTATACAATCAGTACAACCCGACGAAATTTATAACTTGGCTGCACAAAGCCATGTACAAGTGTCGTTTGAAGTGCCGGAATATACAGCCGAATCAGATGCTGTGGGCACATTGCGTATATTAGAAGCTGTTCGCATTTTAGGTATGGAAAAGAAATGCAAGATATATCAAGCTTCTACCTCTGAGTTATATGGCAAGGTACAGGAAGTACCTCAAAAAGAAACTACGCCTTTCTATCCTCGTTCGCCTTATGGTGTTGCCAAGCAATATGGTTTTTGGATTACAAAAAATTATCGCGAATCTTATGGCATGTTTGCTGTAAACGGTATTCTTTTCAATCACGAAAGTGAGCGTCGTGGCGAAACTTTTGTTACACGCAAAATCACATTGGCTGCAAGTCGTATTGCTCATGGTTTGCAAAAGAAATTGTATATGGGTAATTTAGATGCTTTACGCGATTGGGGCTATGCTAAAGATTATGTGCAATGTATGTGGATGATGTTGCAACACTCAGAACCCGAAGATTTTGTAATTGCAACTGGCGAAATGCATACCGTACGTGAGTTTATTGAATTGGCTTTTAAAGAAGCAAATATTGAAATTATATGGCAAGGAAAAGGTATAGATGAAAAAGGCATTAATAAAACTACAAAAGAAATATTGGTAGAAGTAGATTCAAAATATTTCCGTCCTGCAGAAGTAGAGCAACTCTGTGGCGACCCTACTAAAGCAAAAACATTACTTGGCTGGAATCCAACCCAAACGCCTTTTAAAGAACTTGTAAAAAAAATGATGAAACACGATTTGGTGTATGTGAAAAAGTTGCATGAGTCGAAAGTTGAGATTTAAAAAAATGGAAAAACACAGTAAAATATACATAGCCGGACACAAAGGTCTTGTCGGCTCTGCATTATGGAACAATTTGCTTTCAAAAGGCTATACAAATCTTATTGGAAAAACAATAGAGGAACTTGATTTGATGAATCAACAAGCTGTGGAAGCGTTTTTTGAAACAGAAAAACCTGAATATGTTGTTCTTGCAGCTGCTAAAGTTGGAGGTATTGTAGCAAATAATACCTATCGCGGACAATTTATTTACGAAAATCTTCAAATACAAAACAACGTTATTCATCAAGCCTATCTGAGCGGCGTAAAAAAACTTCTTTTTTTGGGTTCAACCTGCATTTATCCTCGTGATGCTCAACAACCCATGCCCGAAGATTGTTTGTTAACAGATGTATTGGAATACACCAACGAACCTTATGCCATTGCTAAGATTGCTGGATTAAAAATGTGTGAGAGCTATAATCTTCAGTACGGAACTAATTTTATAGCTGTAATGCCTACCAATCTTTATGGTCCTAATGATAATTTTGATTTAGAAAAAAGTCATGTATTGCCAGCTTTGATTCGTAAAATATATTTGGGTAAATGTCTTGAAAATTCTAATTGGCAAGCAATTCGCGAAGATTTGAATAAACGACCTATCGAAAAAATTGATGGAAATGCAACAGAACAAGCTATTCTAAGTATTTTATCAAACTATGGAATGAAAGTAAATCAACACCCAATTTCTGTGGAGATTTGGGGAAGTGGTAAGCCTTTGCGCGAATTTTTGTGGAGCGAAGAAATGGCAGATGCTTGCATTTACATTATGGAAAATGTTGATTTTAAGGATATTGTTAATAGTTCGGCAAATCAATTAAATACGCAAGTTAAAGAAATTCGCAATACTCATATCAATATTGGTACAGGGAAGGAAATTACAATAAAAAACCTTGCACATCTTATCAAAGAAACGGTTGGTTTTAAAGGAAACCTTGAATTTAATGCTTCTAAGCCCGATGGCACTACGCGTAAACTTACCAATCCTTCAAAATTGCATAGTCTTGGTTGGCATCACAAAATTGAAATAGAAGAAGGTATTAGAAAAATGTACGAATGGTATGTTCAAAATTAGTTCGCGTAATTCGTTAAATTTGATGATTAAAAAAAGTATTCTCATATTATACCTTGCCATTATCACTACGCTAAGTATTATACCTTCATCAGATATGTCAAGTATAAAACTTTTTAAACATTCAGACAAAGTAGCACATATTTGTATGTACGCTGGATTGAGCTTTCTGTTGTTGTGGTTATGGAATAAACAAACAAACAAAAGCAAGTATTTAACAATTCTACTTATTATATTTGGATGGGGATTATTAATGGAAATTATTCAAGGAACAAGTCATTTAGGTCGTTCATTTGACATGCTTGATATAATAGCTAATATATTAGGCTTTTTGCCTGGCTTGTTAGTTTGGGAAATAATAATCAAAAAGTTTGGAGAAAAGATAGATTCTTCAAAATTATCATAATCTTGACAATATTTTTTTATTAAACTTGCCTTTACTTTTATATGCAACTTAACTTTTCTGTCTTTAAAATGAGCTTACAAAAGCTTAATTTATTAATAAATAAAAATTATATTTTAAAAACATTTATCTTCCGCCTTCTCCTTTTAATGGGTAGTGGAGCTATTATTTTATTTATTTTAAGAAATAGTCCTGATTTAAAGTATAAAGTACAACATGCTCATTTTATATACGATTTTTATAAAATTATTATTTATTCAAGTTTTTATTTTCTTAAGGCAATAGGATATGACGCTTATGTATTTTATTCTGAAACTATTTACTACTACGAAGTGTATGGCGTTGGAATAATTGGTTCAAGTTCTGTTTTTATGGGTATTTCTTGTTTGGGAATGTCGTTAATGGGAGGCTTTGTAGCATTAATAGTTTCGTTTCCGGGTAAGTTAAAGCATAAATTATGGTTTATCCCTTGTGGGCTTATTGTTATTCAACTGCTAAACATATTGAGAATGAGTACACTTGCAGTTTTGCTTCACGCTGGTTATGAATATACATTTAAAGATTTTTTGTTTTTGGGAATTGTAAAATTAAACCATCACGATATTTTTAATGCTTTTATATACATCGTAATTTTTGCAATGTTTGTTTTGTATGTAAATAAATTTGGAGTAAAAAAATATTTTAAAAAAGAATAAAATAACCGAAAATGTTTTTAACAGCCTCTATCCTAAATAGTTAATTGATTAATTTCTAATACAGTTTAGCAAACAACTATGAATTTTAATTTGACACATCGCTCTGTTGGCGGTTTTACTCATACCAAAATATATATAAAGTTAAACAAATTCACTATTTTTGCACCTAATTTAGCCTTGTTGGTGCATTATTATTGATGTAACTGACGAGGCGAAGCTGTGTAATGAACACAGTAATTTTGTTTTTAAATAACTGATATTCAGATATAAAAAATTAAAAACAGATTAAATTTTTTTAATAAGCCTATAATTATAAACGACAAGAACTTTATATTCAAAATAAATTATAAAGCCTTAAATATTAATACTAAATGAATAATCATAAAGCTTTAATTACAGGTGCCGATGGTTTTATTGGTTCGCATTTAACAGAATTATTATTAGAAAAAGGATATAAAGTAAAAGCTTTATCTCAATACAATTCATTTAATTATTGGGGATGGTTGGAAGATATTCCTGCTAACCCAAATCTGGAAGTAGTTACTGGAGATATTCGTGATCCTCACTTTGTGAAACATATTATGAAAGATTCAGACATTGTTTTTCACTTAGCTGCTTTAATTGCCATTCCTTATTCATATCATGCTCCTGACAGCTATGTAGATACAAATATTCGAGGCACGCTCAATGTTTGCCAAGCAGCAAAAGAATTGGGAAATATTCGGCTTATACATACTTCTACTTCAGAAGTTTATGGCACTGCACTATATGTTCCTATTGATGAGAAACATCCAAAACAAGCACAGTCGCCATATTCTGCCTCCAAAATTGGAGCAGATGCTATAGCAATGAGTTTCTACAATGCTTTTGAATTACCAGTAACCATTGCCCGCCCTTTTAATACCTACGGACCAAGACAATCAGCAAGGGCAATTATTCCGACAATTATTACTCAAATTGCCAACGGAATAAAAGAAATTAAATTAGGTGATTTAACACCTACTCGCGATTTTAACTTTGTAAAAGATACATGTAATGGTTTTTTAGCGATTGCCAGGTGCAATGAAACCATTGGCAAAGAAATTAATATTTGCTCAAATTTTGAGATGTCAATGCAAAATACTTTTGATATAATTAAAGAAATTATGCAAAGCGATGTTACTTTTGTTACTGATAAACAACGTATTCGTCCTGAAAATTCTGAAGTATTTAGATTATGTGGGAATAATAGTCTTATTAGGGAATTAACAGGTTTTCAACCTAAATACACCATTGAAAAAGGTTTAGAAGAAACTTGTGCATGGTTTACCAAACTAGAAAATTTAAAAAAATACAAAATAGGAATTTACACTTTATAAAATGGAAAACCATTTTAAAGAAATTATTGAATTTATCAGGCAACTTTACCAAAAACCCGAAGGTTTTATTCCTTTACATGCACCATTGTTCAATGGTAATGAAAAAAAATACTTAGCCGAATGTATTGATACCACTTTTGTTTCAAGTGTAGGTAAATTTGTTGATATATTTGAAATAAAAATGGCGAAATATACAGCTGCAAAAAAAGCTGTTGTATGTGTGAATGGAACAAATGCTTTGCATCTTGCATTAAAGATAGTAGGTGTAGAAAGAGAAACAGAAGTAATTACACAACCACTAACATTTATTGCAACTGCAAATGCTATAGCATATTGCGAAGCACATCCTGTTTTTTTAGATGTAGATTTAGATACTTTGGGTCTGTCGCCAAAAGCATTACTGAGCTTCCTTGAAAATCAAACTTATTTTAATAAATCAACAAATCAACAGATTAATAAATCAACAAATCTTGCTATTTCAGCTTGTGTTCCTATGCACACATTCGGACATCCATGCAGAATTGATGAAATAATAGAGATTTGTAAAAATTACCATATTCCTGTTGTAGAAGATGCAGCTGAAAGTTTAGGTAGTTTTTATAAAGGAAAACACACGGGAACATTTGGAAATGTTGGCATATTGAGTTTTAATGGTAATAAAATACTAACAACTGGTGGTGGTGGAATGTTGTTATTTAATGACGAAGAATTAGCTAAAAAAGCCAAACATTTAACTACACAAGCAAAGGTGCCTCATGCATGGGAATTTGTACATGACGAAATTGCATATAATTACAGAATGCCCAATTTGAATGCTGCATTAGGTGTAGCTCAGTTAGAGCAGTTACCTATATTTCTTGAAAGCAAAAGAGAAATTGCAAAACAGTATAAAATATTTTTTCAAAAGACAGAATTTCAATTTATTTCAGAGCCTCCAAATTCATCTTCTAATTATTGGTTAAATGCAATACTCTGCAAATCTAAAGAAGAAAGAGATACATTGCTGACTTCAACAAATAAAAATGGAGTAATGACTAGACCAGCCTGGCAATTAATGAACAAATTATCTATGTTTAAAAATCGCCAAACGGATGAATTGATAAATGCAAATTATATTACAGATAGGTTAGTAAATTTACCAAGTAGTGTGAGAATATGAAATATCCATGAGCGATAAATGTCACACCAACCGAGAATGATTAAGAATGCAGACAACCGCTTAGCGGTTTTTAATGAAACCTGTTAATTATAAATTCTTAAGTTTTTAA
>CAYTJB010000008.1:0-1147 GCA_964437995.1 uncultured Bacteroides sp.
TCAATAATTTTAACTTTACTATTTACGAAGATGCACCCGATGAGCAAACAGTAGCTGTTGACCCTGAAATGCTCGGACAGATCTTTGAGAATTTGTTGGAAGACAACAAAGACAAGGGTGTATTTTATACACCTAAAGAAATTGTACATTATATGTGCAACGAAAGTTTAAAAGCATATTTATTTACACAACTCGATTTGCAAACCCTTGAGGTTAATTTTGAAAAATTTACTATTGATAAAATTATCCAACAACTTGAATTAAATGACGAAGAAAAGCGTTATGCAGAGGATAATGCTTATAAAATAATTAATGCATTGGAACAGGTAAAAATTTGCGACCCTGCAATTGGTTCTGGGGCTTTTCCAATGGGCTTATTGCAAGTGATTTTCAATTCTCTAATATATTTACAGGAATTAAAAGGATTTAAAAAAGGTGTATCTGATGCCGATATTAAAAAACATATTATTGAAGGAAGTATTTATGGTGTAGATATTGATCCTGGTGCCGTTGATATTGCACGACTGCGTTTTTGGTTAAGTTTGGTTGTTGATGAAATAGAACCACAACCATTACCCAATCTTGACTTTAAAATTGTATGTGCAAATACTTTAATTCCTCTTGGAAGTTCAGATGACCTTGATTTCAATTCAAAGGCAGGTCAGGCAGTAAAAGATTTACAAGAGTTAAGACATGATTTTTTTAAGGTAAGCAGTGAAAATAAATTAAAACTTGAGAGACAATTCAAAAAAATCCAGACAGATCTATTAAGTCTTAGAGAACTGGCTTCAAAATCTAACTTTGAAATTTATACAAAACTATACGAATTTAATCCTTTTGAGGATCATGCTTGTTCTTGGTTTGATGCTTGGTGGATGTTTGGTATTAAACTTGGTTTTGATATTGTAATTGGTAACCCGCCATATATAAAAGAGCCAACAAACAGAAACGCTTTTGATGGTTTTAGAAAAAGCAAATATTATCAAGGCAAGATGGACTTATGGTATGGTTTTGCATGTATTATGCTAGATAATTTAAAAAAAGACACTGGTATTCTTTCGTTTATTGCTACTAATAATTGGGTAACCAACACAGGTGCTTCAAAATTCAGGAATAAAGTTGTTGAAGATGCTCAAATATTACAACT
>CAYTJB010000008.1:1157-15365 GCA_964437995.1 uncultured Bacteroides sp.
ATTGATTTTGGAAACTATAAAATATTTGAAAGTGCTGAAATTCAGACTATGATTATGCTTTTCAAGGCAAATAATAAACATCATGAATACAATTTTGATTACAGAAAAATAGTTGATACTCAAGTTGATTTAGATGATGTTGTACAAATATTTAATGTTGTTAGAAATAATAAAGTAAAAATATTAAATCCAACATTTAACAGAAGTCTCTTTAAAGATAAATCATTACTTTTTAGTGAAGGTGGTATTAATGATATTCTTAATACCATTTTAAATGCTTCAAATTTTCAATTAAATGATAGACTGGAAATTGCCCAAGGAATTGTTGCACCTCAAGATTTTGTTAATAAAGCAAGTTTGGATGAACTTGGTGAAAATGTTTCATTAAATCAAGGCATATTTTATTTGACAGATGATGAAAAAAATGAACTTAATTTTAGCCCAGAAGAATTAAAACTTATTAAACCATTCTATTCAACATTACAATTGGAGAGATATTATGGTAAAAATAAAAATACACATTGGGTAATCTATACTGATTCAACTTTTAAAAATCCAATTGCAATAAAGCCGTATCCAAACATTAAAAAACACCTTGATAAATTTCAAAAGGTAATAACATCTGATAATAAGCCTTATGGTTTACACAGAGCAAGGAATGATTACTTCTTTACTGAGGAGAAAATTATTTCACTTCGCAAATGCGTGAAACCAACTTTTACTTATACTGATTTTGATTGTTATGTTTCACAAACATACTTTATTATTAAGACCAATCGTGTAAATCAAAAATACCTGACCGCATTGCTCAACTCAAAACTTATTGAATTCTGGTTAAAGCATAAGGGAAAAATGCAAGGCTTTCAATATCAAGTTGACAAAGGACCATTGATAGAATTGCCACTTATAAAAACCAATAACCAAGAGATATTCGCTTCGTTGGTTGATTATATTATTTACTTAAAAGCAAGTAAATCAAAATCACTTTTTAGCCATACAGACAATGAAGGAATTATTAATCATTTTGAAGACATTATCAATATGATGGTATACGAGCTTTATTTTAATGAACATATGAAAGAGAATGGTATTGACGTTTTGCAATATTTGAAACCTAAACCGATTAGCAACTTAAATGAAATAAAGGAGAAAGAAAAGGTAATAAAAGACTTTTACTTATGGTACCAAAAACCAGAAAATGCTGTTAGGCAAAGAATATTATTGGTTGATACTCGTAGCAAAGATATTATTGCCCTCATTAATAACAAGTGATGAAATATTGGGAAATATTTTTTCGAGTTTTTGTATTGGAAAGTAATTATTATGACTAATAAGCAAAAAATTACAAACCACCAATGCCGGCCCAATTGCGGAGCTTGTTGTATTGCTCCTTCTATATCCTCTCCAATACCAGGCATGCCCAACGGGAAACCTGCAAATGTAAGATGCGTAAACCTTTCTGATGATTTGCTTTGCAAGATATTTAATCAAGCCAATCGCCCTAAAGTATGCGAGAATTTTAAATTTGACAAACTAATATGTGGCGAAAACCAAGAAGAAGCTATGAGAATAATGAATAAACTCGAATCAATTACAAATGATTAATTATTAATTGTTAATTGTTAATTGTTAATGATTTAATACTAAACATGCATATTCTTGATAACAAAATATTACAGAAATGATGGGCGATAAATTACTTCTAATATCAAAGTATTCGATTTCTAACCTAATAACAATTAACAATTAGCAATTATCTAAAGTTGTTAAACATCCTTTGTTAATAATTAATGGTTTTGATAAAAATAAATATTACATAAAAGCGTAATTTTATTGTCAAAATTCAATTATTACAGCCATGCGTAAAATACTATTAATTACCATTTTACTTATATTATTTGTGTCGTGTTTACAAGCACAGAAGACAGCCATTTACAAAAAACCATCAGCTACTTATCGCGATGCTATTGAATTGTTTGAAAAAGAAAAATATGGCGCTGCACAAGAGTTGTTCAACGAGGTTATTTTACAAATCAACGATGATAAATCTATAATTACTGCCGATGCTACATTTTATGTAGCCGTTTGTGCTGCTGAATTATATAATAACAATGCTGAATATGAGCTTAATCGTTTTATTAATACTTATCCCGAAAACTCAAAAATAAATCGTGCTTGGTTTCGCTTAGGATGCTATCAATATGCCATTGCAAAGTATAAACCAGCCGTTGAATCTTTCGACAAAGTAGATATTTACGACCTTACTGCTTTGCAACTTACTGAATATCATTTTAAAAAAGGATATTCAAATTTTATCAATCAGGAATTTGATAAAGCAAAAAAAAGTTTTACCGAAGTAAAAGATGGGCAATCGCAGTATGCAGCACCCGCTAATTATTATTACGCACATATTCTTTATTCTGAAAAAAATTATCAAACTGCACTACAACATTTTATAAAACTTACAAAAGACGAAAATTTTGGAGCTGTTGTTCCTTATTACATTACCCAAATTTACTATTTACAAGGCAAATATGACGAATTGCTAAAAATAGCTCCCGAATTGTTGAAAGCATCTACACCCAAACGCGCACCCGAAATTTCTCGTTTAATTGGAGAATCTTATTACAAAACCAATCGCTTTGCTGAAGCAATTCCCTATTTACGTTTATATCAGGAAAAAGCTACCATTCCTATCGAACGTGAAGACAATTACCAATTGGGCTATGCTTATTATAAAGCCGGTATTTGCGACACCGCTATTATTGAGTTTAAAAAAATGATAATTGTTGAAGATACGCTTACTCAAAATGCTCAATATCATTTGGCGGATTGTTATGTTAAAACCGACCAAAAGAAATTTGCACGCACCGCTTTTTTAGCAGTTTATAAATTAGGATTCGACAAAAAAATAGCCGAAGATGCTTTGTTTCAATATGCCAAACTTTGCAATGAGCTGTCGTTGAACCCATATAATGATGCCATTGAGTCATTTAACAAATACATCAAAGATTATCCAAAATCGCCTCGCATTGATGAAGCCAATTCCTATTTGGTAAACATTTATCTTTCTACAAAAAACTACAAAGATGCTTTAACTTCTATTGAAAACATTCAAAAAAAAGATGCTCGTTTGCTCGAAGCTTATCAAAGAATTTTATACAATCGTGCCGTAGAATTATTTAACGAAGCCAAAGTAGAAGAATCGCAAATATTATTCAAAAAAGCCATCGACAACGATTACAACGATGCTTTAGTAGCTTTGAGTTACAATTGGATTGGGGAAGCTTTTTATCGTTTAAAAAACAATGAAGCTGCACTAAAATCGTACAAAAAATTTCAAATTTCAGCAG
Source organism: uncultured Bacteroides sp. (assembly GCA_964437995.1). Classification (GTDB taxonomy): domain Bacteria; phylum Bacteroidota; class Bacteroidia; order Bacteroidales; family JACABE01; genus JACABE01. The sequence continues at coordinate 4,511 of CAYTJB010000008.1, forward strand.
GAGCTTACAGTTTGCCCGAATACAACACATCTAATTACAACATAGGATACATTTACTTTCAACAAAAAGATTATACCGAAGCTTTAATCTATTTCAAGAAATTTAACATAAAAACGAAAACGTTAAAATAAAAAACGATGCATTTTTACGTACCGCCGACTGCTATTTTATTACCAAAGAATACGCCAATGCCATTGAAAATTATGATAAAGCCATTGCACTCAAACAGTCCGACATTGATTATGCAATGTATCAAAAAGCTTTAACCTTAGGTGCTCAAGGAAAATTTGAAAACAAAATAACAATACTAACAGCACTTATAAACACATATAAAAAGTCAACTTACTTAGCAGCAGCTTACTTTGAGCTTGCCAACACCTATCTTATCCTCGACAACAACGAAAAAGCATTAAAATATTACTTAGAAATAACCAATAATTACCCAAATAGCACTTATGCAAAAGACGCTATGCTAAAAGTTGGCTTGCTACATTACAATATGCAACACAACGAATTGGCTATTAAAGCGTTGGATAGCGTTATTAAAAAATATCCTGCTACTACTGCTTCCAAAGAAGCATTAACAACCATGCGAAACATTTATGTAGAAATGAATCAAGTAGATGAGTTTATTGATAAAGTAAAAACTTATCCTACAGCCAATATTAGCAACGAAGAACAAGATTCTATCACATACATAGCTATCGAAAACCGCTATATGGATGGCGATTGCCCAAAAGCAATTACTGGATTTGCCAATTATATTCAAAAATTTCCTTCGGGAGCATTTATAATTTCTGCCAATTTCTATAAAGCTGAATGCGATTATAAATCCAATAATCTTGCCAATGCGTTAAATGGTTACGAATATGTGCTAACCGCTCCTAAATGTAAGTTTTCTGAAAAAGCATTGCTCAATTCTGCTGATATTGCTTTCAAACAAAAGAATTACGAAAAAGCACTTGCCTATTACCAACGCTTAGATTCAACAGCAGAATTTAATAACAACATTCTCATTTCACGCATCGGAATTATGCGTTGTAGTTATCAATTAAAAAAACATACCATTGCTGTAACTGCTGCTAATACATTGCTTAATACACCCAAGCTTTCTGTCGAAAATATTGATGAAGCTCATTACACCATTGCCAAATCGGCTATGGCTACCGATAGTATTTCTACTGCTCAAACAGAATTTGGCATTTTAGCGAAATCAAAAAATGGCTTAATAAAAGCCGAAGCCAAATACTATCTTGCTTATATTCAATACAAAATGGGCAATTATTCCAAAGCCGAAAGTATTATTTACGAGTACATAAGCTCATCTCCTGCAAGCGATTTTTGGAAAGCTAAAATATTAATATTATGGTCGGATATTTACGTACAACAAGTTAATTATCCGCAAGCAAAAGCTACTTTGCAAAGCATTATTGATAATTACGAAGGAGCTGACTTGGTAAAAATTGCCAACGAAAAATATACTGCCATCATCGACATTGAAAAACAAGCTGTCGAAAAAAAGAAAAAAGAAAAAGAGATTAAAGTAAATGCTGATAAAAATTTTGACGATTCAAACAATAAAATCAACAATCAAGAATTTTAATTAGAAATACAAAATCTTTCATTAAACATTTAAAAACCAACAAAATGTCAAATAAATATTTCAATAATAGTATCATTAACAAAATTTTCTTTTTGCTTTGTATTGGCATGTTCACTACCAATGCGTATAGCCAAAAAGACGATAATAAAAATGAAGTTACAGTAATTGCAGCTTACGAACCTACGATTTCCGATGCTTTTAAAATTAATTTTACACCTACTACCAAAGATTCTGTTTTTGAGCAACTTCCATTTCATTATGGAATACAATCTATAAAAATTCCAACTACCTATCAGATTGAACCTATTAAACCTGCAAAAATTGTTGGCGAACCTATTACTAAACTCTATCAAAACCTTATAAAAGCAGGTTTTGGAAATTACACAACTCCTTATTTTGAGTTATTTACTAATTCGGTAAGGTCGAAAAAGTTTGCCTTAGGTGTGCATGCAAAACATCTTTCATCTACCGGAGGAATAGCTGATTATGCAAATAGTAATTATGCCAACAACGAAGTAGAAGCAATTGGAAAAATCTTTTTTGAAAAAGCCACTTTAGATGGCGAAGTGTTTTTTCATCATGATGTGATTCATTATTATGGTTATAAACCCATCGATTTTCCAACATTTTCCGAAGATATTCGACAACGCTATTCACTAATTGGCTTCAATACCAATTACAGCAGCAATTATTTAGATTCTAACCAATTGAATCATCAACTTTCGTTAGGGTTTTACAATTTATCCGATTATTACAACAGCCACGAAAACAATTTTAAATTGGGTATAAATTTGGATAAAAACCTTAATTTATTTGATTTTACCGATAAACAAACCATTGGAATTAAAACCAATCTTGATTATTACAACAATGCAGGCAGTTTAATACCAACTAACAATAGCGGTATGGTTTCTTTTAAACCGTACATCAGCACACATTTTAATCAATACATGTTTTATTTAGGCTTAGATGCAAGCCTTGCTACTACTACTGGTGCAGTAACCAAATTATTTCTCTATCCTAATATAGAAGCAAGTTTGGCAATTATTCCACAAATATTAAAAGTATATGGCGGAATTTCGGGAGGTTTGAACAAAAATAGTTTTAAATCTATTTCCTCCGAAAATCCATTTATCAGCACAACTACGCCTTTTGGTTTTTCTGATAAACAATTTGAATTTTATGGCGGTATCAATACAAGTTTAACCAAAACTATTGATTTTAATGCAAGTATTTCCAACGCCACTACCGATAATATGCCTTTGTTTGTAAACGATACCAACAACCTTGCACACAATAAATTTACGCTTGCTTATGATAAAGTAAATTTGCTAAAAGCAAGTGCAAGTTTTCAATTTAGGTATAACGAAAAAATAAACATTGTATTAGCTGGAAATTATTATCGTTATTCTACAGATATAGAAGCTAAAGCATGGCATAAACCTGATTTTGATGCTTCTTTAATTGTTCGTTATAATATAAGCAATAAAATAATTTGCCGTGCTGAAGCATACACTTTTACCAAAATGTATGCAAAAACATTTGAAAACGGCATTATGCAAGCAAAAGAAATAAGTGGTATGATTGATGTAAATTTAGGTATTGAATACCGCTATTCAAAAATACTTTCGGGCTTTATCAACCTGAATAATTTAGGGGCAATGCGTTACCAAAATTGGTATAATTACCCAAGCCAACGCTTTAGCTTGATGGCTGGAGTAACTTATGCGTTTTAATGATGCTTTAAAAAAAATCATAACGTATCATGATGATTAATAAGAGAAGTATATTGAGTATTCCGAACAACGAATAAATAGATATAAATAATATGAGAAGCTTGAAATACTTATTTTTAATATTTTCTTTATTTTTACAAATAAGCTGTAATAATAAAGAACTTGTTAAATTAAGATTGTTAGAATATAATAAAGCCTCAGATTGTAGTGAAAAATGGATTTATAAAGATTTAAAAAAGGAAAAACAAATAAAAGTTTTGTTATTTGATGCAAGATGGCTTTTTGACTTAATGGCATTCCCAAACTTTTTAATCGGGACAACTTTGAATGGAGATACTATTGCATGTATGGATAATAAATTTGAAGGTAGTATAAAAGAAGGTGAAGTTATTACTATACTACCATATCAGTGGACAGATAACGATAAAAAAATAGAAAAACCAATTTCTATTTTATATAAAAAAGTAGAAAAAAGCATGTTAAAATGTAAAATAGATACAGTTTTTTATTGTAAAATAGATAGTTGTAGTGTAAAATATAGTCACTGCAAATAACGCCATAAAATAGAAAAACGCTTTACTCTGGCTCAACATATCATCTCGTTACGTCTTTACTTCACAAAATTTTAGATTTTATTGTTAAAAAAGATTTTTATGCAAGATACAGTTTGTAATTACTATAATAACAAAATATTAGCTTTAGAAACTGATTTAAAAAAAATCAGGAGAACGATTGCATATTTATACTTAGCCCGTTTTATTACTTTCCTTTCGGTAATTGCTTTTTTTGTTTTGTTTATTAAGTTCAACAATAATTACTTGTATTTATTTTTTGCATTTATTAGTCTGTTATTGTTTTTATTTGCTGTAAAGCTTGATTTAAGATTTGTGTACAAAGAAAAATTTTTCGCAAACAAATTGCTTATTAATAAAAATGAATTAAAGTTTTTAAACCATCAATATCAGGAGCGTGAAATAGGCGATGAGTATAATGCGTTAAATCCTCATTTAGCTATCGATTTCGATATTTTTGGTACAGGTTCTCTTTTTCAGTATTTGAACCGTTGCTCAACAAAAATTGGGAAAAACAAATTAGCCGAAAACCTTTGTAAATCGCAACTCAACGAAACAATCATTGCAGAAAAACAACAAGCAATAAAGGAATTAGCTGAAAAGAACGATTTTGTTCAGGATTTTGAGGCTTATGGAATGTTTATTTCCGAAAATGGCAGCGAATTAGCAAGTTTGCAAAATTGGTTGGACGAAACTACCCAAAAACTTAAACTACTGCAACTTTTAATAATTATAATTCCTTTTATAAATCTAATATGGTTTACATTGGTGGCATTTAGCTTGTTATCAATTGATTCCATTGCATTTCCAATATTACTAAGCTTATCAATTATTGGTTTAAACAAAAAGAAAATTGGCAATGCACATGATAAATTAGGTAAAACAGCCAAAACTTTTGAAAAATACACAACACTTATTCAATTAATTGAAAACGAAACGTTCAAATCATTGTATTTATCCGATTTAAGACAAAAATTGTCGCATCAAAATGCAAAAGCAAGCCATTCGTTAAAAAAGCTATTCAAACTCTTAAACAGCTTTGATATACGTTATAACATATTGACTTCGTTTATTTTAAACTCATTGCTCATTTTTGATATTCAGATTTTTTGCCGTTTAGAAAAATGGAAAGCAACACACAAAAATAGTATCAATTTGTGGTTTGCAACTTTAGCTGAAATAGATGCGTTAATAAGTTTTGCTACGTATGCTTATAACAATCAGAATGATATTTCTTATCCTCAAATATCGGAAAAAGAGTTTGCTTTTGAGGCAAACGAAATGGGGCATCCTCTTATCCATCCATCTGTAAGAATAAACAACAGTATTCAATTTAATGGAATGCCTTCTGTGATTATTATAACAGGGGCAAACATGGCAGGCAAAAGTACGTTTTTGCGTACATTATCGGTAAATTTAATATTAGCAATGAATGGCGCACCTATTTGTGCGAAGCGTTTTGTATTTACACCCTGCGATATTATGTCGAGTATAAAAATTCAGGATTCTTTATCTAATAACGAATCGTATTTTTATGCTGAATTATTGAGGCTAAAAGATATTATTGAGCATGTAAAAAAACAACCCAAAACATTTGTTGTGCTTGATGAAATTTTACGCGGCACAAACACTAAAGATAAGCAGTTAGGTTCGTTGGGATTGTTGGAAAAATTGATAAGTCAAAACGCAACAGTCATTATAGCAACACACGATTTAGCCATTGGCGAATTAGAAAAAAAATATCCTGATATTGTTATTAACCAATGTTTTGAAGTAGAACTTACAAACGACCAATTAATTTTTGATTACAAACTAAAGAATGGTATTAGCCAGAAATTAAATGCTTCCTTTTTAATGAAAAAGATGGAAATAATTGCTTCTTCCGAATTGGACTAAATGCAAAATGCAATTATGATAACTTGATTTTCAAAACATTTTATTATATATTCTTATACCAATGCTGATTATAAATTAATCCAAAGGATTATTTCATAATTTTGCAGTATAAATATCGATACGATATTATACGCTTTTGTATAAACTATTTTAGGGCAAGGCATTTTTGCAGAGAATAAGCTTGCTATTCTCTGTATTTTTTAAAATTTTAAGCAATACCATTAGGGCATCAATTCATTTAGCTTCTTTACTAAATTTTCGCCTCTTAAATTTTTAGCAATAATAATTCCATTTTTATCAATTAAAACCGAATGAGGTATTGAATTTATTCCATAAAGCTTGCCCGCTTCATTTGCCCAACCTTTTAAGTCGGAAACATGATGCCAGCTTAAATTATCGTCTTTAATGGCTTTTAACCAATTTTCTCGCTTTTGGTCAAAAGATACACCTAAAATATCAAAACCTTTATCTTTAAATAATTGATATGCTGCCACTACATTTGGATTTTCTTTTCGGCATGGGCTACACCACGAAGCCCAAAAATCAATTAAAATATATTTCCCTTTTAAAGAGGAAAGTTTAAAGATATTTCCCAATGAATCAGCCATTTCAATTTCCGGAGCTATCTTTCCAACCTCAGTTTTTTTCAAAACTTCTACTCTGTTTTGCAATTGGTTTACATAAAAAGAGGGGTAGATAGATTTGTCGAAATTTTTAGTAATTGAATCGAGCATTTGCAAATCAATGTAATAAATTAACTGACTAAGAACAATATAAGGCGATACAACGGTTTTGTTATTTTCTAATGCAAATTTGCATAAAAAATTAATTTGATGATCAAACACAGTTGAAGAAATAGAATCGTATAACTGCATGGTTTTTATATCATTTTTTGATTGAGCTTCTTCGTATTTTGTATTGGCTTCTTTTTGTAAACGTGAAAAAACATTCAATTCACCCATAATTTTTATAAATTCATTTTGGGTTTTACAACCGGTGTATTTGACTTTGTCTAACGAATCGGCTTTACCAATTATTTGTATATCTGAGTTTTCAATAAAAAAAGAAAGCTGTTTGTTTTTATCGCCCATTACAATACGGCAAATATCAGGAATATCTACTTTACCTTTTAGTTTAAAAATACCTGCTTTGCTCATTGTAGAATCAATAATTTGAGGTTCGCCACCTTGCTTGCTGAGCATAACTTTTACCCATGAATCTTTCAACCCTTTAATGTTTGCATTGATTGTAAATGATTTATTAGCATTGTTTTGAGCTGCCAGCCCAATAACAATCATAAAAAACAGGATGAATGTAAATATTTTTTTCATTATTTAATTTTTTTTGATAAAAGTAAATATATTAAAGAAATCAGGCTCAATATTTAACAATTCTTTAATAAAAAAGAGTTTTTTTGATATTTGAAATTCAATTTGATTAGGCGTTTTTTTATTTTACTATTTGCTTTAATAAATCTCAAACCCTACATGTTGCATGTCATTCCAAAAGCTTGGATATGATTTTTTTACGCTATCAATGGCATCAAATTTGATTTTTTTGATAATAATTGCTAAGGGGGCAAAGCTCATTGCCATTCGGTGGTCGTTGTATGTACAAATTATATTATTGGCATTTATGTTTGATGGCATAATTTGCAACAAATTATTGTTGATTGCCTTTGCATTGCATCCAATTTTATTAAGTTCAGTTTCAAGTGCTTTTAGCCTATTACACTCCTTAATTATAAGGCTTTCTAATCCTTTTAATTCAGCTTTAATGCCTAAGCCTGCACAACAAACTGCAATTGTAGGAGCTATATCAGGATAATCGGTAAAATCAAAATCGAAAGTTTTAACAGCTGATTTTGTTTTTGTTAATCGAACGTCATCATTTAAAAATTCTGTTCTTACACCAAACTTATTAAAAATATCTGCAATAATTGCATCGCCTTGCCAACCAGTATTCATCAATCCATTTAGCTTTAAATCAACATTTTCTGAAAATGCAGCCATTTCGTACCAATAACTTGCTGCACTCCAATCAGATTCGATAAAGATATTGTTGGATTGAAAAGGCTGATTTTTTATTAAAATACAATTGTCGACAAAACGATGTTCAATGCCAAAATATTTTAATATGTTCAATGTCATTGCAATATAAGGTTTTGAAACGCTTTCTCCTTTTAATGTTAAAGATAAACCGTTTTCTAAAAATGGAGCCATTAATAAAAGCGAACTTACAAACTGGCTGCTTGTATTAGCTTCAATAACAAGGTTTCCGCCTTTTATATTTTGTCCTTTTATTAGTAATGGAGGAAAACCATTATTTTCTTTATAAGAAATATCAGCACCTAATTGATTTAAAGCATTCACTAAGCCTGCAATCGGACGTTGTTTCATCCTTTCAGATCCTGTTAAAACCCAACTGCCTTTTGTAATGGAAAGTACAGCAGTAAGAAATCGCATTACTGTACCTGCATTGTCAGTAAAGATTTCTTTTATTTGCTGATTATCTGCATCTAAGCGTAATTCTTTTAAAATTTTATCTAATAAATTGCTATCCTCAGCTTGCGATTGATTTAAAATTGAAAAAGTATTTTTGGAAAGATAGTTGAGAATTAAAGCCCTGTTGGTAATACTTTTAGAAGCAGGTAAATTAATTTCACCAATTAAGCTTTTTTTTGATTTGTTAAACTGTATTGTAGTCAAAACTTATTGAAAATTAGTGTAAAATGCAATACTTTCAGCAATTAGATTTTCGTCGCAATCATTGTTGATAAGCGATTTCCCAATTTCTGTAATTAAAGTAAAATTAAGTTTTTTGTTTTTGTTTTTTTTATCTTGTTTGATAATATTTAATAGTTCTGGAATATTTTGAGGTTTAATTATATAAGAAGAAAACAAAGTACGAATATAGTTGTAAATAACTGTTGCTTGATTTTCGTCGAAACCATTTTTTTTGACAGAAATATAGGTTTCGCAAATTAACCCAATAGCAACAGCTTCGCCATGCAACAAAGGATTTTCGTCGTTTGCTAATGAAAAACTTTCAATTGCATGCCCAATTGTATGTCCGAAGTTTAATATTTTACGAATATCTTTTTCTAAAGGGTCTGTGTTTACAATATTACTCTTAACATATACCGCTTTTTTTATTATTTCTGTGTTTTTTAAAACATCTTCAGGCTTGGTTTTCAATAATATATTCCATAAAACAGCGTCCATTATGAGGGCATGTTTTATTATTTCGGCAAAACCTGAATATAGCTCTCGTTTGGGCAAAGTTTCTAAAAAAGAGGAATCAATAAAAACAGCTTCTGGGTCAGCAAATACACCTAATTGATTTTTATATCCTTTATAATTTACCCCTGTTTTGCCTCCAATAGACGCATCAATCATAGCAAGTAAGGTTGTTGGGATATTAATGTAATGCAAGCCGCGTTTAAAAACTGTTGCCACGAAACCGCCTAAATCGCTAATTACGCCACCGCCCAAATTTACTATCAAAGAATTTCTGTCTAAATTCAAATTGGTAAATTCCCCCCAAATATCAATTGCATTCTGAATGCTTTTGCTTGTTTCCCCACTTTTTAATTCAATGATTTTAGCAGTTTTGAATGAAGGAATACTTATTAGTTTTGGCAAACAATACAACTTTGTATGTTCATCTACAATAATTACAACTTGAGAAAATGCTTTAATAATTTGTTGAAACTGTTCAAAATCAAATGCATTGATTTCTCCAATATAAATTGGGTAAGGGTTTTCAACTATTTTTGCTATTCTTTCCATACGATTACAAAATTAACATATTTATAAGGAATGTCAAATTAAATAATTGATTATTTTTCACAACTATACGAAAGTTAAAAAATAATATACCGAATGAAATCAGATTTGCAAAAAAAACTTTGCTGTAATTCAATCGGTATAAATGGTTCTAAATAGTTTTGCTTTGCAAACTTGTTAAGAACCAGTATAAATATAAGACGTTTGATTGTTTGTTGCTTTAACTTTCAGACAGCTATGTTTTAGAGCAAAAGATTTTAAAAAACTTAAATTTCTTTATACGCTTTACTATAAAATAGTTTATTTTTGACGGGGATTTAAAATATTAAACCCGCCTCGCCGTATGACAGAATATAACGACAAAATAGAACAGTTAAACCAAAAGCTGGAAACACTCTTGAAAAGACAAGAGCAATTTTCGAAAGAAATATACCAATTGCATACAGAAATATACCAACTAAAAACTACGCACCATAATAAAATGGTTGTAGAAAAAGAAGTAACAGAAACTCCTGTTTTGCAAACACAGCAAGAGAGTACATATATACCACAACCTAAAAATTTTACACCCAAATCGGCTAAAACGTTCGACATAAAATCGGATGTAGAAAAATTTATTGGAGAAAACCTTATCAGTAAAATAGGAATCATTATTACCGTAATTGGCGTTGCAATTGGAGCAAAATACGCTATCGAAAATCAGTTAATTAGTCCGCTTACACGAATTATATTAGGCTATTTAATGGGTTTAGGATTGCTGGGCATCGGTATTAAATTAAAGAAAAATTACGAAAACTACAGTGCCGTGCTAGTAAGTGGTGCTATGGCAATTATGTTTTTTATAACATATTCAGCTTATAGCTTTTACGCATTGTTTCCGCAAAGCGTTGCTTTTATGCTAATGCTTATTTTTACAGCGTTTACGGTAGTTGCAGCTATAAAATACAATAAACAAGTAATAGCACACATCGGATTAGTGGGTGCTTATTCAATTCCGTTCTTGCTAAGCGATGATTCGGGTAAAGTTTCGATATTGTTCAGTTATATGGCAATTATTAATGTTGGCATCCTCATTATTGCCTTTAAAAAATACTGGAAACCATTGTACTATTCCTCTTTTTTAATAAGCTGGCTTATTGTGCTTTCGTGGTACCTAACAAAATACCAAATGAACGAGCATTTTGCATTGACTTTAGGCTTTCTTACAATTTTCTTTGCTACTTTTTATGCTATTTTCCTTGCTTATAAATTGCTTCAAAA